>NZ_NPEA01000009.1 GCF_002812205.1 Leptospira neocaledonica | reverse complement strand
TTACTACCTTGAACACGCGACTGTAAAAAATATTGAAGAGAGAATCGAGTAATCCTTTAGATCTATTTTTTAAAAATAAATTTTATGATAATTTTATAAGACATTAAGAGCCCAATTAGTTTTTTCTATATTAAGTTCGTCTTATGAAAAATTTAGAAGCTAAGAATTAAAAAAGAATAGAAATATTTTAGGATTATTTTTTTATCCATCGAACATCTAACCGGCTCACTTTTACAAAAGGTGCAAATGTAAAAGATCGGTTTAGAAAGACGAAATTCGGATCCTTCAAACTATATAAAAGAAAGGTGACGAAGCTTCGCAAGTAATCCGACATAATTTAAGGTTCTAAGAATCGTTTGAAATAAATTATTTTAGTATCTATGCCTGCGATCTTCATGCTAAAATCGACGGGCTATGTTGAACTCTAGACAGATAAAACAAATTCTCTTCGGCTATCGCGAGAATTCGAAGAAGAATATCGAGGATAAATATGGCAGAAAACGAAATAGATCTTCTATTGGAAGAAGACGAAGCGGATGATGAAGACACACTCGAAAACAAGTTTTTAGTCTTTTCACTGTCGGAAAGAGAATACGGATTAGAAATCAAATATATCATCGAAATTATCGGGATGCAACCTATCACGGAAGTTCCCGATATGCCGGCCTTTATCAAAGGAGTGATTAATCTTCGAGGCAAAGTAGTTCCACTAATCGACGTTAGGTTAAGATTCCACATGGAATCCATTCCTTATACCGAAAAAACCTGTGTCATTATTCTAAGCATAGAAGGAGAAAGCCTCGGCCTCATTGTGGACACCGTTCGCGAAGTGGTAAGTATTCCTTCCGAGAACACTGAACCCGCTCCAAAAATGGGAGACGGTGAGGCAAATCGCTTTATCGCATTCTTTGGGAAAGTCGAAAACTCCGTTAAAATCCTACTCGATGTGCGTAAACTGCTGAGAGACGACGAGTTGGAAGTCCTACATGAAAAACTTCCTGAAAATGGAACTCCAGCCTAAACAAAAGAAATTTATAATAAAGCAAGGATAGAAGAATGAGCGTCAAAGCCAAATTAACCATAGGATTCTCAACCGTAGTCGTTTTGTTGATCTTCGTAGCAGGATTTGCGGTGTATCGTTTAAATACTTTTAATGCAGTAGTTACTAAAGCGGTTAATGTTTCTGCTAAAAAATCGACTATGCTACTCGCAATGCGCACCGCAATTCTCAAGGTTACTCGAGCGGAAAAAAACACGATCCTTTCCACCGAAGAAGATGATATGAAAAAATATATCGGTGAAACGGAGACAAACTTAGCACTTTTACCTCAATTGGGAACGGATGTCTATCCTCTCCTCCAAGAAGCAGGTAAGAAGAATATGGAAGAGTTTAGGGTCGTAGAGAAAGAGTATAGAGCTACTCTGAAAAAAGTTTTAGATCTCGCATATATTAATAAAAACGTAGAAGCAAGGCAGATCTCCCAGGTCCAACTGAGAGCTCACTTGGATAAGATGGAAGGTTATCTGAATCAGATGATCGACCGTGCTCAAAAGGAATTAGATGACGCAAATAAGAGCACGGATGACTTGTATGCAGAAACTACTTTTTTAATGATCTTAATCCCGATCATTTCTTCCTTGATTGCAGTTGCTTGCGCTGTTTGGATCACAGTTTCAGTAAATAAGGCTCTGAGCACAGCATTAGAAGTGGTGGGTTCCGTTTCTTCTGCGGCAGCACAGGTTTCAGCAACTGCATTTTCTTTAAGCCAATCCTCAAACGAACAAGCGGCCAGCTTAGAAGAAACTACCGCGGCTGTGGAGGAGATGTCTTCTACGATCGAACAAAACTCACATAACGCAAAAGAAACCAACTCCATGGCAGAATCTTCTGCAAGAGATGCGAATAAGGGTAGAAAATCTGTATTAGAAACCTTAAACGCGATGAAAAAGATTTCTGGTAAAGTTAATATTATAGAAGAGATCGCATACCAAACAAACTTGTTAGCCTTAAACGCAGCAATTGAAGCAGCAAGAGCAGGTAAACACGGAAAAGGATTCGCAGTGGTTGCGGACGAAGTAAGAAAGCTGGCTGAACGAAGCCAGATCGCTGCCCAGGAGATCAACGGACTTTCTAAAGATTCGGTGGAACGTGCAGAAGATGCAGGAAAACTTATAGAAGAGATTGTTCCAAGTATAGAAAGTACTGCAAAGTTGATCCAAGAAATTTCGGTTTCTTCGGACGAACAAGCAAGAGGTATCACTCAGATTAATACCGCAATGGTCCAATTAGACCAAGCTACTCAAGAAAATGCTGCGGCCTCCGAAGAGTTGGCATCCACGGCAAAAGAATTGAACGAACAAGCAGAAACTCTTTTAGAAGTCATGGGAACTTTGATCAAGATAAGGGAAGAAGTATTAACCGCTTCTAAAGGAAAGTCCAGAAAGCAGGACAGGGAACCTTCTATAATAAATCAACCGGCCAAGTCTCATTTCCATGCTCCTCATTTTGATCTAAAACACGCAGCTTCTCAATTCGGGACCGCAAAGAAGGATAAAAAAAGTTCTAACGGAAAAAATTTCCTTCCATTGATAGATGAAGAGTCGGAGGCAACGAGCCAATCCGAACATTCTTCAGGCGCAGAAGAAAATTCCGGCGAAATAAAAGTATAAAATATGGATCGAGAACATCTTCTTTCGGAATTCGTTTCGGAAGCGCGGGACCTGATCGACTCTGCAGAAACTTCTCTTCTAACATTAGAAGAGGAGATAACAACCCTTGGGCAGGGAAATCCGGAGACTCTTAATAAGGCTTTTCGTTTTTTCCATACTCTAAAAGGTTCTTCTGGGCTGTTAAAACTGGAAACAGTGGTTAAGATCACTCACTTGGGAGAAACCCTTCTAGATATATTAAGAAATCAGAATAAGGTTACCGAGTTTGATTTCAGCGATGATCTGATGGAAACTTTGGACCTTCTTCGCAGGATATTCGATCGTGTGGAAGAGGAAAAGACAGACGCTGGTTTCGAGCAAGAAACAGAGATTATCCGGAATAAACTAAAGGAGCAATTGGATCGAATTTCCAAAGGCCCGGAAAAAGAAAAAGCTCCTCCGGAGAATAAATTCGGATTTTTTGAGGAGGTATCTCCACCTGCTCCAAAAGGATTCGGTTTTTTCGAAGAAGAAACCAAACCCGCAATCGTGGAAAAAATCCCAAGTCCTACTTCAGAGGTAAACCCGGTCATACAAGAAGTCCAAGTGGTAGAGAAGAAGAAGGATATCCGTATCTCAACGGATAAGTTAGATCAACTCATGGACTTCATGGGGGAATTAGTGATAGCAGAGTCTAACGTGATCCATCATCCTGAATTAGAAGGATTAAGATTAGAAGGATTCCGCTCCGCAGCAAGACATTTACACAAAATAGTCAGAGACTTGCAAGAAGTCACATTATCGATGAGGATGGTGCCTTTATCTTCTACCTTCCAAAAGATGAACCGGTTGGTAAGAGACTTGCAAAAACGTTCTCAGAAAAAATTGGATTTTAGGATCGGCGGAGAAGACACGGAAGTTGATAAGTCCGTAGTGGAGATCATACAGGATCCCATCATCCATCTATTAAGAAATTCTATTGATCACGGTTTAGAAACTCCGGAAGAAAGAGCGGAACTCGGCAAAAAAGATAAAGGTGTGATCCGCTTACAAGCCAGACAATCTGCAAACGAAGTGTGGATTCTAGTGGCGGATGACGGAAGAGGACTCGATCGAGAAAAGATCATCAACAAGGCCAGAGAAAAAGGTATACTAAAAGGAAATCCGGACGAGATGAGTGATAAGGAAGTTTTCCAACTCATATTCACTCCTGGATTTTCTACCGCGGAGAAACTCACCGATATTTCCGGAAGAGGTGTCGGAATGGACATCGTTCTTCAAAATATCAAAAAACTAAACGGTAAAGTAGAGGTACGTTCCAAAAAAGGAGAAGGTACCACGTTCATTTTAAGAATTCCTCTTACTTTAGGGATTATAGAAGGAACCGTTTTTGAAGTGGGGGGAACCTATCTCACTCTTCCGACGATAGAAATCAGCGAGTTAGTCAGTCTAAAAGATCAGAAATTGATCCATCCGTATAAGGACCAAGAAGTTTTGGACTTAAGAGGAATTTATATACCTGTAATACGGATCAACGATCTACTCGGCCTCAGAGAAAAGCTCGAATACAAAAGTAAAAACCCTGTCTTGATCATTCTGGAAAATGAAGATAGATTCTTGGGGGTACTCGTGGACGAAGTATTAGGAAATCAGAATATTGTGATTAAACCACTCTCTTCTTCCATACAAAAGGCCCAAGGGGTAAACGGATTCACTATTTTAGGGAACGGAAGAGTGAGTTTGATCTTGGACACTAAATTTTTATTCGAAAAATTCCATGGAGCCGCGTCCACATCGACCGGCGAAAACTCGAATCTAAGTTTGGAAAAATTGGCCTGAACTAGAATGATAAGTGTGTATATCATAGACGATAACCGGATTGTCCGTGAAATAATCGCTTCCCAATTGCAGGAGGACCCTAGATTCACAGTAGTAGGATCTTCCACCGCAACCGAGGCGATGAAGGAAATAATAAAGGCCAAACCGGATGTGATCACACTAGATGTGGAGATGCCGGACATCAGCGGGATAGAATTCCTACAATGGCTGATGCCTAAATTCCCAATCCCTGTGATCATGCTCAGCTCCTTTACGCAAGCAGGAGCCAAAGTCACGTTAGATTCATTGCAAGCGGGGGCCTTGGATTTCGTCCAAAAAGCGGACGGAAGTGAAGAGGATTTCCTCAGAATGGTATTGGAACTTAAGAATAAGATCCGTGCCTGCGCAAAAACGAATGTGTCCGATGTATTAAATCGGAACCAAAGGACTTCTCAAACAAAATCACGGGACAGCTCCGCAGTTTCCAAGATCAAATTGATCGCTATCGGAGCTTCTACAGGTGGAACACAAGCAATCGAATATTTGCTTAGAAATCTTTCTGGAGAACTTCCTCCTATTCTGATTGTACAACATATGCCTGAATATTTTACGGGAATGTTCGCGGAAAGATTAGATTCGGTTTCTTCTTTAAATATCCAAGAGGCTCAAGAAGGCCAAAGTATTTCCAAAGGAAATGTGTACGTTGCTAGAGGAGATCATCATATGGAACTTGGAGATCCCCCTTATTATAATATTCGAATACACAAGGGGGAGAAGGTCACAGGTCATAGACCCTCCGTAGACGTATTATTTCATTCAATTTCAAAATCCCCATTGGCTTCTTTTTGCGCGGCGTTTCTTCTCACAGGAATGGGAAAAGATGGAGCAAAAGGACTAAAGGCACTTTTCGAAAAAGGTGCAATGACATTCGGACAAGACGAATCCACATCCGTAGTATACGGAATGCCTAGAGAAGCATACGAGATGGGAGTGGTAAAAGAACAGATCTCCTTAGACAATATCCCTGAAAAAATTTCAGAACTATGTTTCGGAACAGCAAACAGTTATAATTAATCAAAGGTAAGGTAGAAAATGACAAAAATACTCTGCGTAGACGACGCTCCCACGGTTTTAAAACTTTTAGATTTCACTCTTACGGAAGAAGGTTATTCCGTATGCAAAGCCGCGGGACCTGACGAAGCTCTCACTAAAATAGAAGCGGAAGGTCCTTTCGATATAGGCATCTTCGATGTGAACATGCCTGGTAGAACCGGAATAGAACTCACTAAGGAAGTTTTAAGAACGGAAAAAGGGAAAAGTATGAAAATATTAATCCTTACCACTGAGTCCAGCGACGCAATGAAATCACAAGGAAAAGAAGCAGGCGCAAAAGGATGGATGATCAAACCTTTTAACGACGAGGACCTTCTCGCCGCAGTAAAACATCTGATCGGTTCTTAAATTTTCCAATATAATCTTTTTTTATCCAAAAAGAAAAGGATCAAAAACCATAAGACCAACACAGTTATAGAATATAAGAAGGAACTCAACTCCGGAGAATCTATCCAGCTTTTATAATATTCTTGATAGATCAGATTTTTTAAAGGGATCTTTTTCCCTTCCGGAGAAGAGACCATAATTATATTCAAACTTCTGGCAAATATCCCCGAACCGAAAAACACCAACAAAGCGTTCTTACCGAAAGGAAGAAGAAAACTTTGCAGGACTCCAAACCCAAATCTTTCGTATTTTTCTAAAATTAAAAACAAAGAAACAACAAGAAGAGCCCAGCCCGCTGTCCAAAGGGAATAAGTCCCGGTCCATAAACTTTTATTGATCGGATAATAAATCCCCCAAACCCCACCTACAAACAATACTACAAAAGCGCCTAATGTTATTTTTCCCGAAATAGAGAGAATGGATTCCCCCTTCCCCAAAGAAACTTTTAAAAATTCTCCGGCAAAAATCCCGCAGAACACAGATGCGATAGCCGTAAAAGAAGTCAGAAGTCCTTCCGGGTCCCAGACCTTGCCGAATTTCCATAAATGTGTTTGGCCGAAAACTTCTCTGTCTATCCAAGCTCCCCAGTCTTTTCCTTCTTTCATGCTTGGCTCTAAGGTTTCAGGAGGAGGGACAAATTCCAATAAATACCAATACGCAATCAATAAGGATAAAAATAGGAAGATCCTGAATTTCAGATTTTTCTCTTTGTATAAAATTGCTCCGAAGAAGTAAGCGAATCCTATCCTTTGTAAAACTCCAGGAAATCTAAGATTAGAAAAACTCCATTCTCCGAAAAAATTCAGAAACAATCCAAGAAAGATAAGAATCGAAGCACGCTTTAGAATTTTAGGAAATTCTTGTATTCCATTGGATACGGAAAAGGGAATAGAAGCTCCGACCACAAAAAGAAAAAAAGGAAACACTAGATCCGTTGGGGTACATCCATCCCATTTAGCATGTTTAAGAGGCCAGTACATATTGGACCAGGTCCCCGGATTGTTTACCAGGATCATCCCGGCCACAGTCAGACCTCTCAAAAGATCAATGGATAAGATACGGATCGGATTTTCAGGCTTCAAGTCGCGAATACTACCAAAGAGATCTATGGAATTCCGTGAAACCCCAGACATCTTTGATCTGGACTTCTCTTCCTTTTTCCGGCCTAAAACTGCCTGAAAATTTTCCTACGAATTGCCTGAAATACAATTTAGTCCAGATCAGATTTACTTTTTCTCTTCTTTCTCCCTGGGGTTCGAATTCTAAACGGATTCTTCCCTCCTCGTCCCAAAGCCTCCAAGGCTTATAAGGATCTTTATGAGAAAAATCGAATATACACCTGTTGACTCTTTGCCTTTCAGAATCGATCCAGTAGGCATTCTCAGGGAAAAAACTTTCATTTACTAAAGCAGCAAAATTGGCTCCTATCTTTGTCCTATCAGGAAGAACCGAGGAAAAAGCCGCCCAATACCAATTTGTCTCCCTTCTTAAATAACCACCGGACCAGTCATAGACCATTGTGGTGTTAGAAAGATTTCGCACCAGTTCCTTCTTCTCATATTTTACGCTAATACGATCAGGAATCAATGGAGAACATTTTTCCGTAAATGTCCAACGACTTGGTTCTGACGGATTTAAAACCCTAAGAGGATTATGAGTGAGAAGAGAATATGGAAATTCCCCAAAGATCTCCAATTTATTTCCAAAGTTTGCATCGAGTAGAAGTTTTCCTTCGGAATGCGACTTTCGGATATTCAAGAAAGACTTTCCCTTTTTAAAAGAGATCTCGTATTCATCCGGATTGGCCGGGAATTTTAAAGCAAGACCTAAGTCGGGTCCTTTTACATCGAATTCGTAGACCTTGCCCTGATCGAATTTATATAAATAAGCAAACACGTTATACGCATAGCCGAGGCTCACAGCTGCAATACCGACTAGGCAATCTTCCATCATGATCCCTAGATAATTGAAAGAATGGAATGCGAACTTCTTTTTGAGTCCTTTGATCTCTTTCCCGAAAAAATCCAGAAGAGTAAAATCGTGGTGATTGAATTCGATCGGACTGTCCCAAACTCCGTAGTGTACTTGATTTTCAGGTCCGATAATTTTTTGCATAGATTTCGCTCGATTTTCGAACGCTTAGAGGAAAAATCAATGGGATTTCTACCCTATCAACCAAATCTGCTTTACAATTAACTTTTTCATACCAAGATCGACCTAACAATCGTTCGGGAAAATCGGCATAACCATTTTATGGGAGAAATCCAGAGCAAGCATGCAGGAAGCAGAGAAAATCTCGAAACTTCCGACTTAAAAACTCTGAAAGATAAAAAAACTTCCCGAGAGATCTCAGTTCTTCTCTATCGAGTATTATTTCGAAGCGAAGAAGTTCGGGGAGGTTCGGTCAAAGTAGTTAAAGAGACCTTTATCCGCACCCATTCCAATCACCCGGAACTCTTTCCCATCCTAGACAGATCCAAGTTTGTTCGGGACATGATCTCGGTTTTCAAAACTTCTACTGTCCTTAATCCTGAAAAGTTAGAAGCATTCTTCGCCTCTATACACGCTGCTTTCCAAAGCGAACTTAGATATTTATTAGGCAAGTCCACTCAGTTCACCTTCGACATTATGTTTCAAGTGATAGAATCTATCCTTCAAGAGATGAGTCATCCAGAAGACCAAAGAACCGTGGATGTAAAAGATAGAGAGCTTATCTTAAAACATTTTAGAGCTTATAACGATCTTTCCAAATACTTCAATAAGATGGGAACTTCTAAAGCAGTGATCGACAAGAAGGACGATATCATCACCGAGATCTCCATCAATCATAAAGAGATTACTATCGTTTCAATCGAGAATATGTTCCGAAATATTTTGGCCCAGATCCTTCTTTCCCGAAAATACAATTGTGGGACATTAATAGATAAGTGGTCTACGGAATACGGCTTTGGTCCGGAACAGGCCCAGTCTATGAGAAATTATATCCAAGATACTGCGACTCTGACCGATTTCAGGACACAATACGCAAACGCATTACGCGCTATTGGAACGGAGAATGATATGGATCTTATGTTCCTTAGAACATTATCCAACTATTATTCTTCTTGGGTGACTCAGGTTTCAGAACAGATCCCTGCTTAAGGGAAGAAGACACGCCGCAGTAATAAACCACGGCGTATTTTAAAATTATCCGATCTTTTTTAAAGAATATCCCAAACAATAAGACGCGGCGGCTAATCCATAATGAAATAGATCCACTCTAGGAAGCTCTGCAATCGTTCCCACTGTTCCGATCACAAGTCCGGAAAGAATAAATAAAAGCGCACCAGCGATTCCATACAATGCAGCAGTTTTATGAGAACCTTTATATTTTCGGATACATACTACCAAAACTGCGATCAATGCAATCGCTCCGATCAAAGTAGCATATAAACCTAAAGGATAAAGATAACTTAATACAGCTAAAACTAAAAGAATAAGGCTAAGAAGATTCCAAGTTTTACTGTCTATCTTTCCGAAACCCGCATGGAAAAATGCGATTCCGATCCAAGGAACTCCTACCACTCCCGCAACATGAACGATAGGTCTATAAATTGGGCTAATCCAATCGCCTCCTAAAAAGAAAACCACTCCAAGCAGAGCACCTAACCCGATCAAAAAAAGACCGTAGGCTCCTCCTTTTTTAGAAACATTTCCTCTAGCGGAAGACTGGACGGAAAGACCGGCCCAAGCGGCAAAGATTGCCAATACTAAATCCGAAATAGCAGTACTAATATGCATGACGAACAAAGAATCCCATCCAAATCAAAAAGCAAGAAGGATTCATTTTAAAATTGATTTTCCTAGAGTCCCCTCTATTCTCAGGACTTTTTATTATGAGTTTGGACTCTTGGATCTCAGAATCAGATAGTATTCGTAAGGAAATTAAAAATCCCTATTCGAGCGGATGTATATTCGTAATTGGGATCTTGGCCTTTGGTGTATTTGGAAGTATCGCTTCCTTATTTTTCGGAGTATTATTCCTTACGGAAGAAGATAAAATTTTTCCAGGATTCGGGTTCTTCTTTTGTGTTTCACTCGTTACTATTTTTATCATTACTATGAGAAGTTATAGAAAAGCATCTCATATAGTAAAAACGATCGAGATCCAAACAAATACCTCTCTACTTTCTTTAAGAGAAACAGGCAAGGCAGATGTAGAACTTTCTCTTTCCGAATTCATTTCATATATGATCTTATTTAGAGCAGAAAGATCTTCTTCTACTGGAAGCAGTATCAATACGAACAGCACTTGGAAATACTGGGATTTATACTTGGTATACAGGGATGGAAGTTGTATTTTACTAGAAACTTTTAGAGATGGGAATTCTCTTAAACAAGGATTAGAATTTTTTAAAACAAAACTTCCTCTTCCCGTTTGGGACAGATCGGATCTAAGGATCACAAATCCTGAATCAAAAGATATCCCTCATAAACAAGATCCTAAAAAGATAGAACCTTCTGCCTGGGTTAAAACGGAATCTAAAGACCAAGGAACTAAGATAGAAATTATAGAACCTAAATCTATAGGAAAAACCTTTATCACACTCCTTGTTCCCGTTTTATTTTATGGAGCATGGTTTACGGTCTTAAATTCTTTCCTGAAGAATTTTGAAAATCTGATCTTTTTAATTTTCTTGATCCCATTTTCTATTTTCTTTCTGGGAATTACCACTCTGATGACTGTCTTTATCATATTCAAGAAGACAGATATAATCGCAAATACACTCGAATTAAAATTTCGTTATTCTACCAGAATTCCTATCTTAAGCAGTTTATTATATAAGGAAAGAAGTATCCCCCTCTCTTCTATCCGAAATGTGCGCACGATCCGTATGGAACAGGATAATCATATACTTTGTGTTGCATTAAAATCTTCTCATGGATCAAAACAAAGAACCTTCTTGGATTTTCTATATAATGTCCAGGGAGTCAATCTTTCAGCAAAACAACTTCCTGGAGATACGGAACTTTTAGGAATTATAACTTTAAGCTCCTGGATACCAAAAGGCCCAGGATATAGTGATCTAGTATACGCGGAGAACGTATTGGAATCCGTTTTGGGCCTTAGAGAAGAGTCCCTAACATTCTCTGGTTTGGCTTCTTCTTCCAAAAAATAAAATTATATCATTTAGAAAGAAGAATGGATCCAATCTGTACAAAAGGAGTCTAAGAGCAAGTATGCAAAACTTAATATTAAACCAATCCGTCCGACTCAATAACGGAGTGGAGATGCCTGTCCTCGGACTCGGGGTTTGGAAAACTAGATCCGGAAAAGAATGTATAGATTCAGTTTTGAACGCATTGGAATTCGGATACAGACATATAGACACCGCTAAAATTTACGGAAACGAATCTGATGTGGGAGAGGCGATTAAGAAGAGCGGGATTCCTAGGAAGGAATTATTCATCACCACAAAACTATGGAATGGTGATCAAAAAAATCCACGTAGGTATTTGGATGAATCCTTAAACACTTTAGGATTAGATACAATAGATCTATATCTGATCCATTTCCCGGTGGCTGGAACCAGAAAACAAGCCTGGAAAGAACTAGAAAAAGCCTATAAAGAAGGTTTAGTCCGTGCGATCGGGGTCAGTAATTATACAATCCCTCATTTACAGGAATTGTTTCAATACGCAGAAATTATTCCCACAGTAAATCAGGTGGAATACCATCCTTTCCTAAATCAGAACGAACTTTTAAATACTTGCAAAAAGAATAATATAGTTCTGGAAGCATATAGCCCCCTTGCCCATGGCCAAAAAATTTCAGACCCAAAACTCGCGGCGCTTGCCTCGAAGTATAAAAAAACTCCTGCTCAGGTCTTGATCCGATGGGCAATCGATAAGGGCTTAGTAGTAATCCCGAAATCGGTCAAAAAAGAAAGGATCTTGGAGAATTCGCAAGTATTCGATTTCAAACTCAGCGACTCGGATCTGCAGGCAATGGAAACTTGGAATGAGAACTTTCGGACTTGTTGGGACCCTACTGGAGCTTAAATAGACTTGAGTTTATTAGCTTTTTTTGTTGACTTTTTTCTTTTAGGGAAGTCTATACATTAATAGTTCAATCTTAAAGTATTATGGCTACTCATTATAAAGGAAAGTCTAGAGATGTAAAGGTACTCGATGCCTACATCAAATTAAGCCGTTGCGCGGACTCCATCCGTACAATGGAGGAAAAATTCCTCAGCCAGTACAATCTGACCAGCGGCCAATTCGGATGTTTGGAAACTCTTTATCATCTGGGCCCAATGTGCCAAAAAGAGATCGGTCAAAAAATATTTTCCTGTGAAGGAAATATAACACAGATCATAGACAACTTGGAAAAAAGAAGCCTAGTACTCCGAGTCAGAAGTGAAGAAGACAGACGTTATTTTATCATCAATCTTACCGACAAAGGAAAGGAACTCATCGGAACTTCTTTCCCTGATTATTTGGAGCAGTTGAAGGGCAAGATGTCCTGTCTCAGCGACGAAGAACTCAAAAATTTAGGACAGATCTGTAAGACTGTCGGACTCAAATCCGCGTAATATGAAAGGAGGGATCTATGTTTTTCGGATTTTTCGGCCCATTACTTTAATAATAAACTATTAACCAATAGACTATACAAACAGGAATCATTCAGGAGGTGATCATGATTCAGAAAATTCTCAAAACGGATTCGGATATAACATCTTTAATTCTAAGGATAACCCTAGCAGTGGTAATGTTCCCACATGGAGCGCAAAAGGTTCTAGGCTGGTATGGCGGCTACGGATTCTCCGGAACTTACGCATACTTAACCGGCGCAGGCTTTCCAGGTTTCTTGGTAATACTTTTATTCATCGCAGAATTTTTAGGACCGATCGGATTACTTTCGGGTCTTCTTACAAGGGTAGCCGCAGCAGGTATCGCAGTAGCGATGACTGTCGCAATACTTCCTCATGCAGAGCACGGTTTCTTTATGAACTGGGCCGGAAGCCAAAAAGGAGAAGGTTTCGAATTTCATCTGTTGATGGTTGCAATCTCCTTAGCATTAGTGATCAAGGGAGGAGGAAAACTTTCCTTGGACGGAGCTATCTCCAAAAAATAAAACGTACCATTATACCTAACTACCAACTTGAGAGAGGTCTTCGGGCCTCTTTTTTTTTACCTAAGAAGGGTATGATCTTTCGAATAACGTGCAATTTTCACGACGAAAAATTGTTCTAAAAAGCGTTCCGGATTTCTGGAAAATTAATAAACTAATCATAAGGGCTTAGTATTTGTTTGATTTTAACCTATTACTCAAAGAAGATAGAACAGGATCTTACATAATTCATTATGAAATTAGAAACAATTAAAATTCGCTGCCGCTTTTTATTCGAACTAGAGTATCATTGTTTTGATAGATTCCTGTAGTCTATTTATAACAACTATGGAAAAGGGAAAGAAATCCGGTCCACTTGACCGGGTTTTCAAGTCGATCCAAGGATATCTAACTCCAAAAGCTCCAGTCTCTTCTGGACTTTCCTTTTGGAGAGAACTCATCTTAACTTCTATCTTATTCACTATGACCATACTTGGAACCATAGTATACTTTCCGAGCGTGTATCTTGCTTGGACAGAAGGCAAAACGGAAGTTCTATGGGTAGATTCATGTGCATTGGGGCTGATCTATTTTCTTCTACTTGTTAAAAGAATAAATTTTTCTATCAAAGCCACCATGGTCCTTACTATGAATTATTGTTTAGGACTTTCTCTTTTAATATTCGTAGGCCCGGAAGGAGGAGGATTACTTTGGCTGTTTCCTTTTCCAGTGCTCGCGGGAGTTCTATTCGGGCTCACCCCTTCCCTACTAGGACTTTTGGCGAATATGATCGCGGTCTTTATAGCATCCAGGGCACAATTTTATATGAATCTTCCATGGTATATGGCTCCCGAAAGATTGTACGTAGTAGGATTAAACTTTCTGATCGCTAACACAATCGTATGTGTTCCTCTTACTATACTCATGAGAGGACTACAGGAAAGTGTGCAGAGAAGACACGAATATCTTACGAATCTTAGATTAAGAAAGGCTCATATATATAGATCCAAACGTACTTTAGAAAAAGAGATCGCAACAAGGATCGAAATCGAAAGGACTCTAGAGGAAAATTTAAGAGAGAAGGAAGTACTCCTTCACGAGATTCACCACAGGGTCAAAAATAATCTACAGATCGTTTCCGGAATGTTAAACTTACAGAATATGTATTCTGCTGAATCTACTACTTCCGAAATTTTATCCAAGGCACAAAACAGGATCACTGCGATGGCGATGATCCATGATCATCTATATAAACAGGATAAATTCGCAAATGTGGATATGAAAACCTATTTGGATTCACTTTTAAGACATTTGGTTACGTCTTATTTCCCTTCCGGAAATCGGATCGGTTTCGAAGCAGATATGGAGACGGTTAGACTTTCTATGGAGAAGGCAATCCCCTGCGGCCTGATCGTAACCGAGCTAATTTCAAACTCTCTCAAACACGCGTTTCCAAACGAAGCCAAAGGAAATATTTTTATTCAACTAAGAGTAAAAGAGAATAAAATCCATCTCACTGTCAAAGACGACGGCGTAGGAATGCCTGCCATTCAAGAATGGTTTGGACAAACTGCTTCTAAAAAGAATGACACGGATTCCTCATTGGGTCTAATGATCATTCGTTCCTTATGCAACCAACTCAAGGCGGAGCTGGACCTTAAAAACGTAGGCGGAACTTCTGTTTGCTTGATTTTTAAAACTTGATCGATTTACATTGTTTTGATTCCACTAAATTTTGCTGAATAGAGTCGAATCCATAGAGGGCAAAATGAATTCAGTCCAACACGATGTCGCCGGCAAAAAATTTCTGATCCTGCAAGACGGAAGAGAGGCTCATTTGGTTTATAGGGAGATCGGTGCCCATGTTTGGGACCTATATCATACCTTTGTTCCGACCGATTTTAGAGGAAAAGGGATCGCCTCACAACTTGCAGAAGCCGCGCTCAAAACTGCAAGGGCAGAAACGAAAAAAATTATCCCAAACTGTTCCTTTGTGCAAACTTACCTAAAAAGGCATCCTGAATATTCAGATCTGGTGATTATGGAATGATCCATCATATAGCGATTTCCACAAAAGATCCCGAAACATTAAGAACATTTTATATAAGTATCCCAGGCATTTCTTTCGAAAAGGATCATTTTTATCAGGATGGTCGGCTTAGATCCTCTTGGCTTTTAGCGGGAATTGTTCGGATCATGATAGAAAGGGAAGAAGAATCCAAGGCCCCGCACGCACTGATCTTCTCCGCTACAAAAAAGGAAGAAAGAGTTAAGATAGATTCTTTATTCGGAGATTCTTTTATAGAAAGGACGGATTATACAAAGTATTTTAAAGATCCGGATGGAAATCGTTTAGGATTTAGTTCTTATCCGGAACCTTGGGATTAAGTAGTCGCTAATGCTTTTGCTGCGATAAAGGAAGTGGTCCAAGCGTTTTGGAAATTGAATCCACCTGTGATACCGTCTATATCCAAAACTTCTCCCGCAAAATAAAGTCCCGAATGTAATCTACTTTCCATTTTGGAAAAATCCACTTCCTTGCGGCGAACTCCTCCGCAGGTTACGAATTCTTCTTTAAATACTCCCTTGCCTGAAACTTTTAAAACGGTTCTTTTTAGGATCTCCTCCGCTTGGTGTAATTCTTTGGAGGAAATTTCGGACCATCTTTTTTCAGGGCCGCAGGACTTCTCCCAAACCCTTTCCCAAAATCTGGAAGGTAAGTCGAATTCAGAACGACTCCCCGGTTTTTTGGAAGGACTATCCTTCTTCTTTTCCAAAAATATTTCTCTCAATTCTTGTCTGGAGAGACCAGGTACCCAATCTACAAACAGTTCCGCTTTATAATCGGAATCGAATAATTCTCTGGCAGCCCAGGCGGAAAGTTTTAGAACTGCAGGACCGCTCAGTCCCCAGTGAGTGAAAAGAACGGGACCCCTTTGTTTTAATTTAGAATTTTTGAATATGATCTCGACATCTTGGACTGTCAAACCTTGGAATCCATCTAATAAAGGATCCGAGATCTCGAATGTGAATAAAGAAGGGACCGGCGATTCAATTGTATGCCCCATATTTTCCAGCCATCCCCATACTTTGCGAGAAGATCCGCTCGCCAATAGAACGGAATCGAAATATTCTTCTCCTTCTTCTGTTTGTATCCTGAATCTTTTTACGTTAGGGTCATCATTTTTATAAATTCCTAATATAGAAATTTTAGTTCGTATCTTGACTCCGGACTTTTTTGCCTCTTCTAGTAAACAGTCGATGATAGTTTCTGAATTGTCTGTGACAGGGAACATTCTACCGTCGTTTTCCGTTTTTAATTTTACTCCCCTGGATTCGAAGAAGCGGATTGTGTCCTTGGGTTGAAAAATCTCGAAAGCTCTTTTGAGTTCCTTTTCTCCCCTTGGGTAACGTTTGGATAATTCTTCCGGATCGAAACAAGAATGAGTGACATTACATCTGCCCCCTCCGGAAATTTTTACTTTGGATAGTACATTGGGAGATTTTTCGTACAGTTGTACTGATATTCTTCCTTCTGAAAGAATTCTAGCTTGGATGGCTCCGAAAAAACCGGCGGCACCGCCGCCGATCACTGCTAATTTTTGGGTTTGGGTTTCTTCCATGAACGGGGAATTATATTGTCCCCATTTTTCCTGCGGAATAATCCTCAAATGCCTGTTGTATCTCTTGAGGAGTGCTCATCACAAAAGGACCATAACGTGCCACAGGCTCGTTCAGAGGTTGTCCTCCTAGAATCAATACTTCCCAAGCAAAATTTTCGGGGGCTCTGAGGCCTATACTACCTTCTCCCCCTTGATAAAATACTGTTTCACCTTCTACCAGATCATGTTCTGCATCTGTATCGATTACAGTACCTTCTCCCACGAAAGGATAGGCCAGAATATTATAATCTTTTGGAACTGGCACTTCTGCATACGAACCTGGAGAAAGTTTCAAATGGAAAAATACAATTGGAGTCTGAGTTTGGATGATTGCATTGGTTCCCCAAAGCTCTCCTGCGATCACTTTTGCCCAAACACCGTCTTTTTCTGCCACAGGAAGTTCGGATGAATCCATCTCCTGGTAATTCGGGGAAATAAGTTTTTTATCCCTTGGGAGATTAACCCAGATCTGGAATCCATGCATTCTTCCGCCTCTGGATTGAAAATCAGCCGAAGGAAGTTCTGAATGTACTAATCCTGCACCCGCTGTCATCCATTGGATCCCACCTTCTTTTAATTTTCCCGCGTGCCCCCAGGAATCTTTGTGTTCCATTTCTCCGGACAATAGATACGTAACTGTTTCGAAGCCGCGATGAGGATGATCGGGAGCGCCTATTGCTTTGCCTGGTTCGTAAACGACAGGTCCCATTTCATCCAAAAGTAAAAACGGGTCCCAATAAGAAAATTGCGGAACTGGGAACGGTCTTCGGACTGGAAATCCTCCACCTTCGATAGTTTTTTCGGCGATTCTTGTTCCGGTTATTCGTCTAAAACCCATATTTCCTCTCTATATTACATTGGACTCGAAAAAGGATCCTAAGGGAATTCTTTTTAAAGAATGAGAGAAGTTTCCATGGCGACGACTACTATTGCTTTTACTGTGCCGATTTCTTTGAGCAGAGCGTTCAATTACGTTTCTAATTTCGAACGTTTGCCCGACTGGTCAGGAAATATTCTCTCCTTTAAGAAAAACGAAAGTACTACTAGTTTTCAAGTGAAAACTAAACTTTGGTTTTTTGCATGTAAGTTCGAATATCAAATTTTAGAATCCAAGTATCCAAGCAGATTGGTACTCCGGATCAAAAGTAGATTTTCGGACCAGACGGAAACATTTTCTTTTTACCCAGACCCAAAAGGCTCCGATACTGATACTAAAATCCTTTTTACAAGTCAGATGGAATTGTCAGGATTTTCTAAAATTTTTCGATATTGGATCTTCTCCAAGGCGTTCGAAAATACTCGAAAAGATATCCGAAGACTGCAAGAGATCCTCTCTCACGGCAAAACCTTAGGGATTCGTAATTTTCAGGTGATACATGATTGATCCTGAAAATAGTCCATTAAGCAGATAAATCCTTGTGTTTTTGCTTTCAAAAAGGAAGATATGCCCCATTATTTTTAGTCTTAAATAATATAACATTTCATTATGGAAAATCTTCCTTATAGCGTCGCTCCCTTACCCGAAAACGAAGAAGAAAGGGTACAGGCATTAAGACGTTATAGAATTCTGGATACGCCTGCTGAAGAAAAATACGACGGCATTATAAAAGCTGCCTCCCTAATTTGTGGGGCGCCTATGGCATTGGTTTCCCTGATCGATTCGGAAAGACAATGGTTTAAGGCAAGAATGGGGATTAACGATTCGGAAACCCCTAGGCGAGATTCCTTTTGTCAATTTGCACTCTATGAAAATAAAACCTTAATTGTAGAAGATGCTCAATTAGATCCAAGATTCCGGCAAAATCCTTATGTAGTAAACGATCCGAATATCAGATTTTATGCAGGCGCACCATTAAGAACTCCTGATGGTTACGTTTTAGGCACATTATGTGTATTAGATACGCAGCCGAAAAAATTATCAGAAGCGGAGATACAAGCTTTAGAAGCATTGGCAAATTCTGTGGTTTCTTTTATGGAATTAGATGCTAAATCTCAGTCATTGATACAGCTGCAGGCTGTAGCACTAGAATTACAAAAAGCTAAAGAACAATTTTTCATTAATATGAACCATGAGCTTAGGACTCCCGTGCATGGAATCCTGGGAATGGTGGATTTACTTCATCAAACAAATAATCCTGAACTTCAAAAGGAATATCTGGATTCATTAACGGAAAGCTCGGAACATCTGATTCGTTTGATCAATGATGTGATCGATTTCAGTAAGGCAGAATCAGGCTCCTTACATTTCAGTTTTAAAGAATTCGATATGATTTCCCTTCTGGAAAGATATTCGGAAGAAGCCTCCGACAAAGCGTTCAAAAAAGGATTGGCATTTAAAACCATCCTTCCCCCCGCAAGAGAAAGTATAGATGTAAAATCAGATTCGATACGCGTTAGGCAGATCCTTGTTAATTTGGTTTCAAACGCTTTGAAGTTCACTGAAAAAGGCGGAGTCACCGTAGAGTTGGCCTTAGAACGTGAGACCGAAACGGATATAACTCTTTCTTTGAGTGTAAAAGATACAGGCATAGGGATAGAAGCTCATCGGATCCCGACTTTATTTGAGGCATTCTCACAAACCGATATTTCCAATTCTAGAAAATACGGCGGTACAGGTTTAGGACTTTCTATCTGCAAACGAATCTGCGAAGCATTGGATTGGAATATATCCGTAGAAAGTGAATCAGGAAAAGGTTCTAGATTCGTTTTAGAAATGACCCTTCCAAAAGCGGACCTCTCCGAAAAAGTTAAAATTGTAGAATCTAAAAATCGGATCAATTTCGATTTCTCTGAACATAAAGACCTGAAAATCCTTGTGGCGGAAGACAATCCGGTAAATCAAAGATTGATCCAAAAGATGTTGGAAAAATTAGGGTTACGTTGTGCGGTCGTTTCCAACGGAATAGATGCATTGGCATATTGGGAGGAGATGGATGTGGATCTTCTTCTTTTAGATATACAAATGCCGGAGCTAAGTGGATTAGAGACCGCAAGAATCTTAAAAAAGAAACCAAGTACAAGAAAGGTTCCTTGGATCATTGCAGTCACCGCCCATGACAGCCCCGAAGACAGAAAAGCATGTGCGGAAGCTGGCATGGACGATTATTTAGGAAAACCTTTTCGGATAGAAGATCTGGGGGAGAAGATCCAAGAATTTTTGAAAGATTTCCCCTCCTCCCTTGCCTCCTGAATTACATTAAAAAATTCAAAAGTATCTTCCTTCCTCCTTCTGTGGCAAAAGACTCTGGATGGAATTGTACTCCTTCCATTCTTTTTTCCTTATGCCGAATTCCCATCAGTTCGGTGCCGGCATAGGCGGTCCTTTCCCATTCTTCTCCGAGTGAATCCTCATCCACTACTAAAGAATGATATCTCATCACTTTTAGGCTAGAGGGAAGATCCTTAAACACTCCTTTTTGATCAGTTTTGATCTCTGAAATTTTTCCGTGCATAGGATATTCTGCTTTTATAATATTTGCTCCTGCAAAATGAGCTATACCTTGCATTCCGAGACAAACTCCTAAAATAGGAACATCTCCTCCCAACTGTTTTAGGATTTCCATAGAACAGCCGAAATATTCAGGATCTTCCGGAGTTCCAGGCCCGGGAGAAAGTAAAATTCTATCATATCTCTCCTTTAAAACTTTGGAGACATCTGTTTCATTCTGGCGAATCACATCCAATTTGAATCTATAGGGGAACTCTTCTTCTAAAATTTCTCCCACAAGTTGGAATAGATTATAGGAAAAAGAATCATGATGATCTACTAACAAAACTTTCATCGAGTTGCCTCCATCGCTTTCAAAATCGCTCCTAATTTATGACCGATCTCTTCGTATTCTGCATCCGGATCAGAATCCATCACGATCCCCCCGGAAGCTCTGACCACTGCCTCTTCTTCCTTTCTGAAATAACTTCGGATCGGAATACAAAAGGAACAATTTCCATCGAAGCCGAATCTTCCTACCGCTCCTCCATAAGGTCCCCTAGGATCGTTTTCTATCCTATGGATGATCTTCATGGATTCTATCTTAGGAGCACCGCTTAACGTTCCCGTAGGAAAAGAAGAAGCTAATCCGGAAAACATATCCTGGCCGACTCTCAATATTCCCGAAACTTCCGTAGATAGATGTTGCACATGACTGAATCTTTTGAGAGCAAACGAATCTCTCACTTTTACAGTTCCAAATTTGGAAACTCTTCCCAGGTCATTTCTATGCAAGTCTACGAGCATATTATGTTCTGCTATCTCTTTCGGATCGGAGAGAAGTTGTAACGCAAACTTCTGATCTTCGTCTTCGTTTTTTCCTCTTCGAATTGTTCCTGCCAAAGGAAAACTTTCAGCAAGACCGTCCTTCAATCTAAATAAAAGTTCGGGACTCGCTCCCAAATGAACTTCTCTCGGAAAACTCATAAAAAACATAAAGGGAGAAGGGTTTATTTTTCGAACCGACTTATATAATTCGAAGTCACCTTTCTTCCTGGAATCGGCGGTTTCACCTTCTCCGACTAAAAAAGTTTTTCGAAAGCCCACTTGGCATTGGAATGTATTTCCTTTTCGGATCTCTTCTAAAACTTCCTTTACCATCGATTTATGTTCTTCTTTCGTTTTAGAAAAACCTAAATCAACCGACTGGAACTTTCCTCTACCAGGAGTTTTCCTATTATAAATTTCCTCGAATAAACGGTATCGATCTGTTCCGTAATGAAAATATTTGGATTCTCCTGTTCTTCTATCCAAAAGGATCCCATCTTCCATCCATGCAAAACAGAACTTTGGAAATTTGGAATGTTCTTTTAGAAGGAGGCTTGGCTCCATATCATTCGCCGCCTCATATGAAAGGTAGCCGTAGAGGCCTCCTCCACCTGATTCCGTATATTCTAAGAATGATTTCCGAGGGGGGAAAATTTCAGAAAATAACCGGTATGGATTTCCCCTAGCAATCTCTTTTCCGTCACATTCTAATCTATCTTCTTTTGCTCGGAAGACTCTCTTGGGAAAACCCGAAATAAAACTGTATCTGGAATTATCCGATTCGGGTCCCAAACTTTCGAAGAGGACCGCGACCTCAGTTTCTTCCATTAATTTTTGAAAATATTCCAAGACATCTTCTTCCTTTAAAGGAAAAGCTCGTAAGATAGGCCTTGGAAAAAGAAAATCTGCCTCTTTTCTTAATTTTTGTATTTCTATGGACATACTTATCTCCTCATAAGTCGAATGCGAACATTCGATAATATATTATAAAAAAAGAATATGTAAGTATGATTTGGCCCGGGAGGGCCACCAAGTAAAGATAGAAGGGATCAAAACAAAAGAGTACAAACCGAAAGAATGCAATATTTTCCCGTTCGAAAACTCGAACGAGAAAATATTCACTAAATCAAGCTGCTTGTACTCTGACAATTTCAACCTAAGAGCATCTCCAAATTACTTTTTCCAGGAGGTACCATAGGAAGAACTTGAAGATCCTGATCGATCGGAACAACGATCAGTCCAGGGCCCTTCTCTTTCAAAAAAACCTCAAGATCTTCTAAATTTTTTTCCGTATCTCCCAAATCTAAACTAGGAATCCCAAAAGCGTTTGCGATCTTAGAAAACTTGGAATGAGAAGGATAAGAGCTTCCATTGTATCTACTTCCGTAGAACAAATTCTGCTGCTGGCGAACAAGTCCAAGATTCCGATTATCGAATATTATAATTTTAAGATCCGATTGTAACTCGCTCAAAGTATCCAATTCCTGGATATTCATTAAAATGGAGCCATCACCGGAAAAACAAACGATCTTAGAATTAGGATCCGCAAGCGAGGCTCCTATCGCTGCAGGCAAACCGAAACCCATAGTGCCCAGTCCCCCGGAAGTCAAAAATGTCCCGCTTTTTTGGAATGGATAATATTGAGCCACCCACATCTGGTGTTGGCCAACATCCGTACTGATCCTTGCGTTCGGTCCTAAAAATTTTGCAACAGTCAAAATGATATCCTGAGGAGAAAAACCTTTAGACGCGGAAATGGAATTTAAAGGGTACAGCTCTTTATAAGAACGAATCTGCTCTCTCCACTCTTTTCTTTCTTGGATGGGAAATTCGCCCATATTCTCCAGAAAGTATTTTAGATCGGAACAGAATCCGAAATCAGGTTTTCTTAATTTTCCGATTTCCTTATAATCTATGTCTACATGGATCACTTTTGCATTCGGGCAGAATGTTTCCAATTTTCCGGTAGCCCTATCGTCGAAACGAACTCCAAATGCCAAAAGAAGATCAGACTCGGACAATAATCGATTCGTATAAGGAGAACCATGCATTCCAAGCATTCCCAAAGATAAACTATGAGTTTGGGAAAAAGAATCTAATCCCATCAAAGTACAAACTACTGGAATTTCCTGAGCCTCAGCCAATTGAAGGATCAGATCTTCTGCACCTGAACCTCTAACTCCTCCACCTATATACAAAACAGGTTTTTTAGAATTTTCTAATAGAGAATAAAATCTAAGCCTATCTGCTTCAGAGATAAAGATAGTAGGAGAAATTGTTTCTTCTTGAGAACTCCAAATAGATTCTATCTGGGACATAGAAAGTGAAATAGAAGAAGCCTGTACATCCTTGGGTACATCTATCCAAACAGGGCCTGGTCTAGGTCCTTCTGCAATTTGGAAAGCCTCAGGCAAAATACGGATGAGTTCCGATACAGAACGGACCAAATATGTTTTTTTAGTAATGGGCAAGGAAAGACCGTATGTGTCTATTTCTTGAAAAGCGTCCGTCCCAATGAGAGATAAAGGTACTTGGCCTGTAATTGCGACTAACGGAATAGAATCCGATTTTGCATCCGCAACTGCGGTGATTAAATTTGTAACTCCTGGGCCAGAGGAAGCCAGACAAACTGCGGGTTTTTTAGTGACTCTGGCTTCTCCCTGAGCCATAAATCCTCCACCCTGTTCGTGTCTCGCGAGAATATGACGTATTCCGCTATTATGAAGTGCATCGTATAACGGTAGATTGGCGCCGCCAGGGATCCCATATACATTTTGGATCCTTCTTCTTTTTAAATAAGCAACGATCAGTTCGGCTCCGTTTTGGGGAACCTTATCTTCTCTAAGCCAGGCCTTGTTTTTTTCAGTAATCGTTTCCATTTTTGCCTCATACACTGTGTAGAAATAAAAAAAGCCCCCCTCGGCTTTACGCCGAGAGGGGCTTTTCGAAGATTGCTGCCTACGAAAGAACCTTAGGGCGTAAAGGATAACCAGGGTAGCGTGACCACTACCACCATCCAGAGGACGACCCAAAGGGTTTGGTTAGACTGTAGACCTAATTTATTCATTACGTAGAAAATGACGGATAAACCGCTTAAGATATTCACGATTTACTTATAAAAATTTGCAAGAACTTTTTGATACCTTACCTCAGTCTGAAAAGGAACGTAAAGAAGCGGATTTTCGTTGCTCAAATCAGCTTCCGACGTATCATCCCTTCCCAAGGAAACAAAAATGGCAAGCGTCACTCTTAAAGGTAACCCAGTTCAACTCGAAGGAAAATTATTAGAAGTAGGAGCAAAGGCTCCTGAATTTAACGGAACAGCAAAAGACTTAAGCACCAAGTCTCTCAAAGATTATAACGGAAAAGTGAAAATTTTAGTTTCAGTCCCAAGTTTAGATACTTCCGTATGCGCAATGGAAACCAAAAAATTCCATGAAAGAGCGGCAAAGCTAGACGGGATTGTAACTCTAGTTGTCTCTGGAGATCTTCCTTTTGCAATGAATCGTTTTTGCACTATGGAAGGATTAGATTCTCCGAATCTGGTAACACTTTCCCAATTCAGGGATTTTTCTTTTTCTAAAGCTTACGGGACTCATATCGCGGACGGAGGTTTACAAGGACTTTCTGCAAGAGCCGTTTTCGTTGTAGATAAGAATGATACGGTCCAATATGTGGAATTAGTTCCTGAAATCGCAAGTGAGCCGAACTACGAAGCTGCGATCGGAGCCGCAAAAAAATTAGTTTAGATATTTATCAAATGCCCATTGTTCTATTTTTTAAAGAACAGTGGGCCAAGTTAATAGTGCTTTGTTATCTTATGATAAAGATCTAAAAACGATTCAGTTTTTAGAAGATTTTTGCAGAAGCACTGAAGAAAGTTCAGTATAACATATAGGAGAAAGATGACTGATATCCGAAAATCTTTCACATTTTAATTTTTCATCGGATTCGAAATCGACAAGTATCGTATCGTAACGATTCGCCAAATTTTTCAATCTTTCCTTCCAAATAATTTCCAACTTATATTTTTTATGAATTTTTTCCAATTCAGGATGAACTTTAGGGATCCAAAGAACGACGGGAATTTTTCTTTCTTTCGCTTTTTTGAGAGTTTCTTCCATGAATTTCCAGATTGCCTCATCCTGTTCGAAGGCATTATAAAACTCTTTCTCTAATGCTTTTTTGCTTATTGCAATTTTTAACTTCAATTCGTCCGACTCTGGATCTAAAGGAGAAAAGTCCTTAAATTCCTTCTCCGTGTATACTCTAGGTGCTTCTTTCGATTTCTTGCTAAATGTATCGCTCAACTCATTATCAAAATTTTTTGTTACGAGCCTAAGCATAGCTTCTTGGGCTTTGGCTTTCCCCGATAAATTTTCTTCGATAGCTTTCCTCGAAATTCTATATCTCAAGGTTGCGAATAATCTTGTGGTAGTTATATCGTAAATATATTCATAGGGAATCGAATCAAGATGGTTATAGACAAAGGAAAAGGGAATAGCTTCTAACTTTGCATACTTAGTATATCTATTATTTTTGTTAAATCCAAAGGCGGACGTTTCTATAAAAAGAACATCAGGCCTCATATTTCTTTCTAACAATTCTGTTACCCTAGTGAAAAAAACCACTGGATTTGATCCCGGACTTGCGAAAGCAAAAAACTCGTAAGAATCAACGAGAGACTTCTCCCTTGAATCGGTAAATCGATCCACTTTAGTGTGAAGAGAATTTGGCATATGATAAAAAGATAATGATCGAGAAGAGCCGAATGCCCAAACGATTTTTTTTCCTTCCACAGGTATCATGCCTGCTTCCTTTGGATCGCTATTATCCAGCGTCTCTTGATAAGGATTGGATTTTAATGAATCCGTCAAAAAATATTTCACTCCCGGAATAAGGACCAACTTATCCAATAGAAAATACAAAATAAAAAAGATTTGAATGGCGTATTTTTTCATGCGATCCCTTAAAATTGAAAGTAAATAAATGGAGAAGCTTGAGAAGAGACCGAAGCAGTCAAGAATGCAACGATCAATGCGAATACGGGAACAATAATCTCTCTATATCGAAAATGAATCGACTTGGATTTTTTAGGTAAAAATTCATATAACTGAGTTACGATCCCGGAAATAACTAATAGAAGCAATGGACCAATATCTAATAATCTCATTTGACCAGAATTAGTAAACATACCGGAAATTATTGAAAACGAAAGCGAGGCCGAATCTGCTCGAAAAAAGATCCAAGCAAAACACACTGCATGGAAAACTATAAACGCAGAAAGAAACTTGAGAAAGTTTGGTCTATCTTGAGAAAGTTTCTCAAGGCCTAACAATCTTTCGATGACCAAATATGAGCCATGTAAGAAACCCCAAATTATAAATGTATAATTTGCACCATGCCAAAGACCTCCTAAAAGCATGGTAAGAAATAGATTCACAAAAGTTCGAATTTTACCTTGTCGATTTCCACCAAGAGAGATATATAAATAATCTCTTAACCATGTAGAAAGAGTTATATGCCATCTAGTCCAAAATTCTTTAAAGGAAAGTGAAAAATACGGAGCCTTAAAATTAGGAGGGATATCGAAACCCAAAAGTAAGGCCATCCCTCTCGCCATATCCGTATAACCCGCAAAATCGCAATATATTTGAATAGCAAATCCATAAATTGATGCAAGTAAGCTAATCGAATCGTAATCTCCTGGATGAGTAAAAACCGGATCGATAATTACTGAAATCGAATCGGCTATTAAAACTTTTTTAATGACTCCAAGAATTATAAGAATATAGCCAGAATTAAAAGAAAGATTCGAATACCGACGATTACGATCCAGCTGGTCGAAAAAATCTCCGTGTCTCATGATCGGACCCGCTATCAGCTGAGGGAAAAATAAAATGAAGAGACTGAACTTTTCTAAACTGATTTTCTCTGAGAATTTTTCTCTATGCGAATCTATTTGCAAAGCTAGTATTTGAAACGTATAAAAACTGATCGCTAATGGAAGTACTATACTTTTTGAATCTATAAGTAATTGTTTTCCAAAGTCCCCCGCTATACCCAGATCAACGAAAGAACTCAAGAGAAAATATGTGTATTTGAAAAAAGCTAGATTTAATAAGTTTAATATTACAGTTATGCTCAGACTGACTCGGCCCGGATATTTAGAGGCCCATATATAAAGAAAATAATTGATCAATATTGTTCCAAGGAAATGGAACAGAAAAGGAATGCTCCAATAGCCGTAAAAGATTACGGAGCCTATTAAAAGAATAATGTTCCCAAATCGTTTGGGTGCCTTCCAGTAAAGAAAATGAAGAGATATAAAGAATACAACAAAAACAATTGAATTAAAGATCATTCCTGGAAAGGTTGTTTTAAATGGCCGGATGGGCAACAAAAAATTCTCTTAGAACAAGAAAGCGAATTTTTCGTGCTTCGTTAATTTCTTTATTCCTTATCTTCCATATATCAAGTTGCGATAAGCCTCCACAGACCGAATCAGACAACCTTCTCTCTTATTTACTAAAACCTTCTCTTGCAATGTATGGAGATAGCGTAATAGCCGGTTGGCCAATCGAAAAGCAGCTTTCCGAATTTAACGGAATTAAGTTCGCATTCCCGGTAAGAAATACCCACTTAATTCTAAGCTCAATTACAAGCGACCATCGAAGATATGATGCGTGTTTATATGAAGGAGGAGTAAATGACTTTCTAAATAACTACGCTCCGGACCCGACAGAAGTGGATGCTACGATCGACAGACAAATACAAGGTATTCAAATTTTACAAACAAGATGCACCCATGTCATTGCTTTAAACATTTGGAACGTTAAGTTCCCATGGCCGACTTTAGCTGCAGCAATGATAACGGCTAAAATGAAAGAACGAATTAACTTTATTCCAAGAATTGATACCGAATTACTCATCACGGACGATATGATTCCGGACGGAGCTCATCCGAATGAATTAGGATACGAGGTCCTCTCCAAAGCAGTTCGAGAACAATTAAAACCATTTTTTCCGATCTTGTATCTAAACGAATAAGGCTATAACAATGAGAAAAAATAGTATTATAGCCTGGTTTTTCGTATATTCGGTTTTCATAATCCCTCTTTTATCCGCACCAGGAAGTGAAGAAAGACCTGTACATCCAAATCTTAACCAAGAATTAGCAGTATATAACAAAGTGTATGTTTCTGGGACTGTCACCGATAGGACTCCAAGACAATCAGATGGATACGAAAGGGATAAAAAACTTTCCGCATATGGAGAAATGAAACTTACGGATTCATTCTCGGTCACAGCAAGTTACGGATACATAGATCATTATTCCACAACCAGAAAAATTTGGAGCGGTTGGGATAGGTGGGCAGTCGGTGCAAAATATTACGTAAAAACAGATTTTGCAGCATTCGGAGCTGGGGTTCAATTTTTCGGACCTTCCGTTTCACAACCAAGAGAAGCGGATATCAACCCGGATCTATTTTTGATCCGTGCATATTTTGGGGTTTTAAAAAGATTCGGTGCGTTTTCCATCCAAGGAACTGCAAACTTTGAATCAGAGACCAATTCTTCCGGGAAAGAAACCGCAGAAGAGAATTTTAAAAGATTCTTATATTCCGGACTCACTCTTTCCTATAGTCTACCCTCTAGAACAAATCTGCTTTTGGAATTCAGCCATAGAACTTCTATTGCGAATACGATTACACCCTACTCCGATTATTTTGTAATTGCACCCGGGATCCAATACCCTACAAATCCAAACGGCTATCTAACCTTCTCCTTGATGTTGCAAACAAGGACCGATTCCAATATGGACCGCGGATTTAAAATAGGCTATTTATACTTTTTCGGAGACTAAAAGCCTCCTCACTTAAATCTGAATCATAAGATTGCTGGACAAAGCCAAAACTTTGTTCAAAACTATAGGAATGGAAAAGCTCTTAGGCTTAATCACAGGCTCCATTCTATTCTTCTTATCAGCATTGCATGTTTTCTGGGCGTTCGGTGGAAAATTAGAATCAGTCACTGTCATTCCGGAAACTAATGGCAAACCCACATTTGTTCCAAGCAGGGGATTAACATTACTAGTCGCACTTGCACTTTTTGGATTCGGAACAGTGGCACTTTGGTCCTCCGGCAATATCTTTTATCCAAACAAAACAAGTTCAATCTTCTCCTTATTAATCTCTTTTATCTTTTTAGGAAGAGCTATTGGAGATTTCCGATTAGTAGGCTATTTTAAAAAAATCAAAAATACTAAATTTGCAAAATACGATTATTTACTTTATTCACCTGTCTGTATTCTACTGGGAACTTCGTATTTCTATCTTGGTTGGAGAAGTTTTTAATCCTATACTTTGTTTTTCCAACCAATGAATAATTTGATATAAAACAATAATTTCCCCTTTTCCAAATTTTTACACTTTCCAGTCTCGAAGAATAGGAGCAAGATATGCAAATCTCTAAATCATTCTTTTATGAAATCCCAGTCCTTTGGAGCCAATGTGATCCAAACGGCCATTTGAATGTTGGAAACTTCCAAGTATTTCTTCATGAAGGAAGAATGGTTGCTCTGGAAGAAGCAGGCCTTTCCTTCTCTCAAATGAAATCCGAGAATATTGGCCCGATGATCCTAAGAGGAGAAACGGATTATAAAGCAGAAATTCGTTATCCGGATACCGCTCTAATAGAAACTCAATTTGGTGAGATCTCGGGATCGAGATGTAAGGTGTTTCAAAAATTAATCCGAAAATCAGACGGTAAAATTTCCTGCGAGTCCATCTCTCATTGTATCATGTTTGATTTCGGTAAGAAAAGACCTTGGAAGTATACGGACAAATTCCTGGAAGGATTAGGACTTTTGGAAAATTCGTCTGTTGTTGGGATTCCAACATCGGGAACTATTGGGCGGCCCACTCGCTAAGCTCGGGTCGCGCTGCTTCGATTTCGCTATCGCTCATCCGGGCTCGCCCGGACTAAAGATCTACGCATCGCTGCCGCGGTTATATTCGCTAAGTCAAGGAATTTCTTCTCGCTTAGCTATGTTGGAGTTCTAACAAAGTCCTACGCAATTTGTAGTTGTAAATTTTAAGATTTTATGATATAGGAAAAACAGCTTCTCCCACAAGCCCACCTCCACCACCCAAACCAGGGTGGGGGCCGTTTTTCAAAAAATGCTTTCGATAAAACTTAGTTCCGTATCCGAAAGCGGCCGACTCCTCACTCCTATCGTCGTTCCGGAGGGGCGGGGCCGTCCTTTCGAAAATGTTGGAGTTCTAACAAAAAAGCCCTCCGAAGAGGGCTTTCAAATCGAAGAAAGTAGAAGAAACTTTTAAACGAAGAACTTCTTAGTGAATTGAAGCATTTTGTCCACGAATCCAGTGTATGGCGGATATAACATTTCAATCGAAGAAAATGGAGCTTGTTTGAATACTGATTTCTCATGAGAGAATGTTCTGAATCCATACCAGCCATGATAACTTCCGTGTCCGGAATGATTGATCCCTCCGAATGGTAGATTCGGGTTCGCCAAATGTACGATAACGTCATTCACCGCGGCTCCTCCGGAAGATGTTTCCTTCAGGACCTTATTGATATGTTTGTTATTGCTTCCGAATACATAGAGTGCGAGAGGTTTCGGTTTAGAGAGGACCTTCTCCACTGCTTCGTCCAAGTTTTTGTAAGTTAAGATTGGAAGCACCGGCCCGAAGATCTCGTCTTCCATGATCCTTGCATTTGCTGGAACATCGGCAATCAATGTAGGCTCTATATAGTTTTGAGAAGAATCTGTTTCTCCTCCCATTACTACTTTTCCACCTTTTTCAACTGCTTCGTGGATATACCCGGAAACTCTTTGGAAGTTTCTTTGGTTCACTAAACGACAGAAGTCTTTATTACTCTTAATATCGGCAGAACTTTCTCCATAGAAAGATTTTACTGCAGCCTTCGCTTGTTTTACAAATTCTTCAGTTTCTCCTTCTGGTAGAAGTAGATAATCAGGCGCCACACAGGTTTGCCCCGCGTTCATGATCTTTCCCCATACCAATTTCTGAGCTGCCTTTTTCAGGTTTGCTCCTGGCACGATGATAGCAGGAGATTTTCCTCCTAACTCTAAGGTCACTGTAGAAAGATTTTTAGCAGCGGCTGCCATTACAATCTTTCCTACATGAGTACTTCCGGTGAAGAAGATATGATCGAATGGTAACTCCATTAAAGCGGTAGAAACAGTATGATCTCCTTCGAATACTGCAACTTCTCCTTCTTGGAAGGTCTCTTTTACTAGTTTAGTAAGTAGTTTAGAAGTTTCAGGTGTGAATTCGGAAGGTTTGATAATCGCAGTATTTCCTGCTGCAAGCGCTGCAGTCAAAGGTGCAATCGCGAGATAGAATGGATAGTTCCAAGGAGAAATAATCAAAGTTACTCCCTTTGGTTCGTAAGAAATGGAACTCCTTGCTCCAAAGAGTGAAATTGGAGTTTTTACTCTTTCCGGTTTCATCCAAGTTTTTACATGTCGGATTGCGTCTTTTAATTCCGCAATAGATGGCATGATCTCCGTTAGATCCGTTTCGTGAGGAGCTTTTCTAAAATCGTTTTGTAAGGCTTGTTTGATTTCTGGAGTAAGTCTTTCTACTGCTGCCAGTAATTTTTTCAATAATACGACTCGATCCTTTCCCTTGGAAACTTTCAGAACCTTATGAAAATGACGTTTTTGGGCATCGAATACTCTTTGCATCTCCTTAGGGTTCGGAGCTGGAAAAGAAGCCGTTCCGCTGGAAGCGGAAGAGACTGAGCTCGCCGGTTGTGTAGCTGTGCTGGACATGAGGGGTCTCCTAAGTTCTAACATTCTTCCGGAAATCCGGACTGGTAGAGAACCAAGGTATAATTTCATCAAATTAAGGATTTTGACGCAACCTTTTTATTGAATGATCATTCATTAACTTTTTACAAAAAAGCCACCTCCCTGGACCCGAGTCGCTTTTTATTCTACCTGTTATGATAAGAATTTTCCTACCTGAACAAGTGATAGACTAGCCCAAAAGGATTAATTTACATCGACGTTTTTGGAAATTTATTTCTGACAAGAATCGTAATATAAATCTTTCTCCTGGTTTTTTTTTCTAAGTTTAATCCGTATAATTCGCTTAGCAGAAACTTATTTTTAATTTATAAGTTACGCTAATTCTTGACAGAGACCACTAACGTTTTTCAGAGTTACTTGATATGAGCCAAGGGAAAACCCTAGAACTTTTCCACCACAAAGACCAAGGTATATTCAGCAATCTGAAGGACCTGAATCATCCTATTTCGGAGAATACGCCGTTTCATTTTAAATTTTTCAATCTTACTGAGAGCGTGGACAGCATTCTTTCCAAGACCTTGGATCGTTATCTTTTACATTTAGATATCATATTCGTAAGGGATTCCGTTCTCGCGGCGATGAAAGAAACCATCACTAACACAATCAAAGCAAATATCAAAAGGATCTATTTTAGAGAACTCCAAGCAGATATCCAAAATCCTAGTGTATATCGTAGCAAAATCACAGGTTTTAAACAAACTTATCTAGATAATAAGGAGAAGTATGAAGATCTTCTCTTTAAGAATAACTATGTTGTCCTTGTTTCATTCATTCACAATAAGGACGCGATCCGTATCCGTGTGATGAATAATGTAAAACTCAGCCCCGAAGAAGTAGATCGTATCAACGAAAGGATCGAAAAAGCAAAAACGTATAACGATCTTGCCGAAGCTTTTTTAGAAAAAGGAGACGAGACCGAAGGCGCCGGCCTTGGACTGATCATGACTCTCATGATGTTGAAAAACGACGGATTGGGTGCAAGTTCCTATAAAGTAGAAAGCCAAGGTAATAATACTTCTGTTATCATTGATATTCCTATTCGTATCCAAAAAGAGAATGTACAAATCCAAAAAGCGGAAGAAATTATCAAGGAAGTAGACCAACTTCCTACCTTCCCGAAAGCGATCCAAGATATCCAATTGGCGATCGATAAACCGAATTCGAGTATAGGTCAGATCGCTGAGATGGTGAAGAAGGACGTGGCTCTTTCTGCAAACATTCTAAAATTATCTAACTCGGCTGCTTTCCGCAGAGGAAACAAAGTAGAGTCCTTGGATAGAGCAATCCAACTCATCGGTTTGAAAGAATTGCAGGTTTTATTATACTCTCTCGGAACAAAACAGATCCTGGAGAACAAGTTCCCTGCATTCTTAACAATCTGGGAAAAATCCAACCAATGTGCGTATTACTGTAAATTGATCGCTCAAAGATTAAATCTTCCTAAGGATGCGATGAGCAATCTGATGTCCGCAGCACTTCTTCATGATATTGGAGAGATTATTCTTCTTTCTTTGGAACAAGAGCGTATGGGCAAGATCCAAAATTATTCCGCATCCAAGGAAATCGCTTCTTCTCTTTCTATGGAAGAAGCTGCATTCGGTATTACTCATACTAAGATCGGTGCATTGATCGCTGAAAAATGGAATTTCCCAGAGTTATATTCTAAAACAATGGAATACCACCATAGACCCCAATTGGCGGAAGAACAGTATAAAGAGATCATCTTCCCTATTTATCTGGGAGATATGATGATCAAGATCAATAACGAAGAAGCTAAGTTCTCCGAGATCCCCGAAGAAGTACTAAAACATTGTAAATTTTTCTCTTCCGGAGATTTCCATTCTTTCCGGACCAAAGCTTTAGAAAGTTTCCAAGCCACTCTATAATTCGCCGAATTATAGGCAGATACTTTCTTCTTTTATAACAAGCTGTCAAAAATACTATTACCCGAAGGTTCTAGTAATCTAACCCTTCCGGCGTATTGCTTAAACAAGTGATATCGGCATAATCAAGGCATTCTCGGGTGCGATTATGATAAAAAGAATTCTACTCAGCTTTTCCTTTTCTTTCAGTTTCCTACTGATGTCCTGCACATCTTCCAGCGATCCAAACTACGCATGGTTGATGAGTCTTGTAGCAGGATCCACTGCAGTGGAGGCTCCTTCCGGTCCTACTGATTTCGGGATCGATATCAATGACGAGACTACTCCGGTTGATTTCGTATTCGATACCACCCGTACAATCACTGTAAACGTTCAAGTGATAGATCCTGTAGCACCGGTGAACGGTTCCATGGTGCAGGTTACTGTACCTTCTGCCGTACCTGGTGCCGCTAGTAATAAATCGGTTTTTAAAGCGTATACAAATCCTAGCGGAGAAGTTACCGGCAGTTTTACGATAGATGGTGATACAAAAACTGTTCATATCACTGTAGAAGCTTACGGTAAATTTTACGAGGCTGATATTTCCATCGTAAATGTAAGTAAGGTAGATCGCAGAATTTCGGTGGGATTTACAGCAGTGACCACTCAGATCATTGACTCTGATGGAGATGGTGTTCAGGATTTTGAAGATGTATTCCCGAACGATCCTACAAGAGTGAGTTCGATCCGTGTCCCTGCAGAAGATTATTACACTACATCATATGAGGACTTATTCCCTAAACAAGGAGATGCGGACTTCAACGACTATGTGATCCGTTCCTATTTCGAAGAAGATCTGAACAAATCCGGCGAAGTAGTACGAGTGAGAGGTTATTTCACTCATGTTGCGAAAGGTGCAGGATACAATCATACTCTTCGCTTCGGATTGCCTGGAGCAAGTGTGACAAGTTATTCACTTCTTCGTTATGCAGCCGATGGAACCACATTGGAAGAAAATTTAACCGGAACCCCAGCTTCCATTTCCGATCTGGAAATTTTAGGAAATAGCTCTACTACAATTTCTAAATCGAACGCTTCCAAAACGGACACTACCTTCGTAAAAGGTAAAACCGCAAAACTGGAAGTCATACTTTCCGCTCCAATTTCTAAACTGGTATTGGGACCTGCCCCTTATGATACATTCATCAGAGTGGTTAATACCGGTAAGGATATACATGCTGCAGGAAAGTATTTTGATGCTGAAGGTAAGGACATCTACAGAGATGCTACCGGTTTCCCTTGGGTGCTCCTTGTGCCTGGAAACTTCCAATGGCCATACGAAGCTACGGACATACGTAACTCTTATCCTACTTTCAAAACTTGGTATGAATCTCTCGGAACCACCGATACTGATTGGTTCCGAACTCCGAATACTTCGGAAGTGTTTCCGGCTACGCCCTAATTTGGGACTCCTGAAAGAGTAAAAGCAACCTCCCCCTTCCCTCATTCGGCCGAGGGGAGGGGTTTTTTTCCTTTTCGATCCATAAGCCGGACTATATCCTGAACTTTAAGTGGCTTCAGGACTCCTCAAACGAAAAGACACCAAACAATCGGGCTCGTATTCCGGTAAGGAGCAGGCCTCTAATTTTCTATCCTTGGTAGAAGAAATCTCTCCCATCGTAGCCTTGGACGAAAACAATATTGTCCGATTTGCAAACGCATCCTTTCGTAAAGAATTCAGGCTCAGACTTGCAAGCCCAGTGGGTAAAAACCTATTCAATCTATTAAGATTGGATTCAAAAGAAGAAGCGAACCTAAGAGAAAATCTCCACAAGGCTCTCAAAACAAAATTACAAAACCAGGAATTCAAAAAAGGAAAGAAGTCTTACGGATATTCTATCTTTAAATTCAAAAATAGCCTGGGTATGATCTTAAAAGATATCACTGAAAATAAGAAGTTAGAGAAGAAGATCGCAACTCTTCACACACAAGTACTCGCTTCCCAAGAAGAAGAAAGGTCCAGACTCGCAAGAGAACTTCATGATGGAGTTGGGCAACTTATTCTTGCCGCAAAATTACATTTCCAAGCTTATCAAAAATCGGAGAAGGAACATCCCGAATCTTTCGGCTCCGGTCTAGGACTCATTGATAAAGCAAGCCAAGAACTCCGCGAAATTTACACAAATTTGCAACCTTCTTCCTTAAAAGAACTAGGGCTGGAAGCAGCTTTAAAGTCTCTAGCGAACCAAATTTTTCCGATACAGAAAATTAAAGTAAAATCCGAGTTTAAGGTTCCCGAAAAAATTCCTCAGGAAATACAGAACCAAGTTTTCCGAATATTACAGGAAATTTGTGCAAATATTCTGAAACACTCCCAAGCAAATAAAGTGGAGTTGAAGATCTTTTCGGAAAAAGATACTTTGGTAGTTTCCGCAAAAGATAATGGAAAAGGATTTAAAGAAAAAGAAGCTAGAATAAACTCTACCGGATACGGATTGGAAAATATTCGGAGAAGAACCGAGGACCTGAACGGTACTCTTTTTTTAGAAACGGAACCTAATAAAGGCACTCAGTACGTGCTTAGGATCCCGTTAAAAAAACGTTCCAAGGAGAAAGTATGAACGCCCAACCCTCCGTTTGCAAACTCTATCTTGTAGACGACCATGCCATCTTAAGAGAAGGTCTTAGACTGATTATTTCCGGACAAAACGATCTGGAAATCATCGGTGAAAACGGGAACGCCGAACAAGCGCTAGACGAAATCGGAAAATTAGAACCCGATATTCTAATCACAGATATCTCTATGCCTGGAGTCAGCGGCATTGACCTCGTCAAGGGAGTCAAAAGATATTATCCTAAAGTACAGGTCATCATTCTATCCAGACATGATAACGAAGAATATATCCAAAAACTGGTGGACCTAGGCATCAATGGTTACGTTCTAAAAGACGATGCAGGAGAAGATCTCCTGAGAGCAATAGATGCTGTTCGCAGAAAAGAAACTTATCTGAGCCCAAGGATTGCAACCAGAGTTCTCTCAGGAATAGGTCGCAAAAAAACGGGAGAACTTCAGGAAGAAGGTCCTTCCGTATTTTCCGTTCTTTCCGACAGAGAAAGACAGATCTTAAAATTGATCTCCGAGGGGAATTCCAACGAGAAGATAGGGAAACTTCTTCATATCTCTCCTGCTACCGTAAAAGTGCATAGAGCCAATATTATGAAAAAGTTGGACTTACACAAAGTGGCGGACTTGGTAGTCTATGCGATCCGCGCAGGTATTGTAGAAAGTTAATTTCTAACGCAGAGTAAACTTAAAGGGGTGTCGCAAGCATTTCCGAATCCACTATCAAATGCAGTCTCGGTCTGACTTCCCGGGCTGCCGTAACTTGCATCGATCGCAGCGTTTGCAGACATCCAATTGGAACAAGTGGTCCCAGTACCATAGCCAGAGCCAGAATTTGAAATTCCTGTCCAATAATCCCCAGCTCCTGGAATTCCAGTCGCGCTGTTCATCGGCAGAACAGGAAGTCCGGAGCTGTCCGTATGAAAGATCAAAGTTTCGCTTGGAGACATTGCGTAATATTTCGTGCCTGCAAGTAAGGGCCAGCCAAGGCCTCCGGGAACCCTGGTTGAAGAAGCAATCAAGGCTACATATTCCAAAGGGGATCCGGGTAGATCAGGAACCTCTGCAGTTTTCGCACTTTGGCAGATCAGGTCGGCTCCTGCAACTCCGCCTAAATCTCCCGTATTGGTAGAAGTAGTAACGAACAAATAATGTGTTTTTCCTATAAGTCCTAAGAGAATCAATTCATCTCCTCCAGGGAACGGTTTGGAGCAAGCGGAGCTAAAAAGCCCGGAAAGTAGAATGAACAAAGTATAAATTCGAAGAGCCATAGATCAGAAGCTCCTTGTATATTGGACTTCCCATCTGTTCTGAGAAAATCCAGTATTTGCAAAAGTATTTAGGTTTCCGCCTCTATCAGGACTCACCTTGAATTGAACAGTATCTCCTTGCGGAAGTTTATTCTCCAACCAAAGAGAAAGTGCAACGCTTACAATTGCCGCTCCTCCTAAGAGAACCTGATTGTTCTGGTGTATTTCATATTCTTTCTTATCATTCTCTCTCGCCTGCCAAAGATAAAGAGTAAAAGCAGAAGGTAGATTTAAACTTAATATACCGATATTCATCGGATCGTTTAACGGCTTTGAGGCGAGAATATTCCCTGACTCTCTTTCCGAATTTCCGAGATAGGCGAGAAATCCGAACCAAGCCCAGATCCCGTAGGACTTCCAACGTTCTCCTTTGGAATAATATCCCGTTCCTGGGATCCAAACAAACTTAGAAGTTTTGATTCCTTTACTTGCCTCTTCTTTTTCAGCCATAGCGACTGCTTTCGGGCGGTCTTGTTCTACTTTAAAATTTGTCCAGTTAGTGAATGCAGAAGGTTTTCCGAATCTATTTAATGCAGCGATCCTATATTCATAGGTTCCCGCTTCTAAGGAAAATTCTATTTCATTCTCGGAAACCTTCTTCTCCAAAAATAATTCTTGAGGAGGTTCCGCTTTTCGGACTTCTACCACGTAACCGCGGCTTCCTTTTACTTCTTTCCATTCTATATAATATACGAAACTTTTTTTCTCAGCGAATACGCCTGAGGATACGAAAAAGAATATTAGAATAAACTGAAATAGCAGAGCGAAATTTTTTCCGCGGAACAAAGACATGCCTTCTCCTTAAGGGCGGGCGCCACTGGATTTTGTTTCCGGGGCTTCCAATTCTTCCCTAAGTAATATTTTAAAATCCGCTTCTGATCTAAGGTTCGGGTCCGAATCAGATTCTATGGTCCAATGGAATGTTCCTACATCCAATTTTTCCAAGTCTTTGAATACCAACCTGTCACCTTTTGTCTTTTTTTCGTAGATTAGCTCGTCACCCGAACCTCTCTTATAGAAAAGACGAAATTTCCATTCGCTTTGCTTCTGTTTGGTGGAGAATTTCCAGCGAAAAGAGATACTTTCTTTACCGGTCATATCCACGACGGCACCGTTTTTCGGGAAATCTACGGAAAGATCCGCATTATCCTTTGTTTCGGAAGTCGCAAGAATCTCTTGTTTTGTTTCCGCAACCTGGATAGTAGGAAGTGAAATAGAAAATTTACGTACTTCCGAGAATGTTTCCGTTCCGGGAAGATTCGTATAAGACTGTATTCTCCAGTAATAAGTCCCAGGATCCAAAGTAAGTGAAAAATTCGTGCGGAATACTTGGGTCTCGGAAAGTGCTCCGAAATTTGGATCTGCAGAAATCTGCAATTTATAACCGCTTGCTATTTTCTGTTTTGCCCAGGAGAATGCGACGGTCCTGTCTTCTTGAGAAATATCTTTTTTAGGATAATGTAATTCTACAGGAAAGTTCGGAAGAACTCTGAATTTTCGGACTTCGGAAATTTTTTTTCCATCCTTGGAGTTGATCCTCCAAAAATAGATCCCTTCCGGAAATTTTTGTTTATAATAAGGTTCTTTAGAAGGCCTTTTGGAGATATAAACGGAGAAGTCCCGTCTATGAGAAATTTCTAATATACCATCTTCTCCGCCTTCCCAACGGAATTCGACTGTCTGTTCCATTTCTGCAGGGAAATATCGAAAAGAATCTTCCGGACTAACAAGGCTCCAATTTTGATTGAGTTTATTTCCATTTAGGGAACTTTCTTTATCACCTAATGTTTGTTTAACGGTACCATCTTCGGACCATTCTACCTGTCCTCTCTCTACATCAACTCTAGTACCATTTTCATTTCTGGTAACTTGGAATTTGGAACCTAGTTCCGCTTCTAATCCTACTGTTCCGGCAATAACAGAGAGAACTTTTTTCCCACTCTCTACGAGTATATTTCCTTCGTTCAGATCCAGGTTTTCTCGATTCTCCTTTAATTGGAGAACGACCATAGACTGAGGATCTAATTCTATCCGAGTTCCTGATTTTAAAAATACCACTGCTTCGGAAGCCTCGTCTGTTCGGATAGAGTCCCTATCATATACAGGCATTCCTTGTTCCAGATCTTCCCATAACATTCTATCCGGGAATTTTCTTTGGGCTGTTTTGTAACGAAAGGAGACAGTTCCCATGATCTCCTTTCCGACTCCTCCGTTTGATTTGGATTCGAAATACAGAAGGTATAAAGATAAGAAAAGTACAATGAAGCAGCCTATCCCTACCTGCCATTCTCTTTTGTATATTCTCCAGTCCATATCTTAGCCCGCAATTGCCTTAGAAGGAGAATCTGGTTCTGGTATTCCGCAGATCTTGCGGAGTTCCTGTAAATTTTTCGGACAATCCGGATCATCTAACCAACCTAAAACTGCATAAAGCTTTTGAGGCTTTTCTTTTCCTCGGATCCAAACAGGAGGAAGTTCTTCAAACTTATAATGATCTTTTACTTCTTCATAAGATGTATCTGAAACTAATATATCGGTTCCAAAATCTTTGGTTAGATATTCTATACGAGAAGCAAGATTGACTGCGTCTCCAATTACTGTGAACTCTAGTTTTTTTTCAGAACCTATCTGACCTACTACCACAGGCCCTGTATTGATCCCACATCCGAATCTTGCTTGAGGTCTTCCAATCTCATTGCCGATACGATTGAATTCGAATAATGCATTTCTCATCAGAAGTGCGGAGTTAATGGCATTCCTTGCATCATTTCCATCTGAATACAATGCACCCCAATGGGCCATAATCGCGTCGCCGATGAACTTATCCACGATCCCTTCCGTGAGATAAATACACTCTACCATTTCAGTGAAGTAAGCGTTTAGAAAATCCACCACCTCGCTTGGTTTTAATTTTTCGGACATCCCGGTGAAGTTTCTTAAATCGGAGAAGAATACGGTTACGTCCTTAGTGACCCCGCCTAATGGCATATCTCCCGCGAGGGCCCTTTCTGCGATTTCCTTGTTTACGAATTTTCCGAAAGTGTCTTTAATCTTTTCTCTTTCTTCTAACCCGTGGGCCATCTTAAGAAATGAATTTGTTAGAACTCCAACTTCGTCTCTGGTTACCGGTTTGATCCCTACCTTATAATTTCCTCTTTCGATCTGTCTAGTCGCACTCAATAGATTGATGAGTGGAACAGTCAAAGTTCTGGAGAAAAGGAACACTACCAAGAATGCAAGGCTCAAGATCGAGATTAGAATATAAAAATTCTGCCTTCTGATCTTATATACCGCTTCGAATGCTTTATCAGCTTCGATGGAAGATACTACTGCGAGGTTCCCATCTTCTAATTGTTGGAAAGATCCTAAAGTTTCTTTTCCTTCGAAGACGGAAGTTTGGGATCCGTTATCTGCTGGGCTTCTTAATAAAAATTGGACTAGAGGATTTTTAGAATAATCTTTTGCGGAAACCGTTTCGGATTCTTCCGTATGAGCGACTAACCTTCCCCTGGAATCTACTACCCAGATCGCGAATAATTCAGTTTGCAAAGCCGATCTGGCCGCTTCCCAAAGATCTTGAGGAGATATTAAGAAGAAACCATGCCCTTTACCGGATAAATCTTTCTCTATAAAAAGTACTGCAGGGAATCCGAATTTAGAACTGATATTTTCCAATCGAGTGGACTCGAATTCGGAAGCGAAAAATTTCTCCTTATCTTCTTTTGGAATGGAGATCCATAGAGCACGGACCTCATCTTCTTCTTTCCTTAGATCTCTTAAAAATCTCGGATTAAAAACGAGTATGGATTCTCCTTGTTCGTATTTTCCCCAAGCAAGAATTTTAGGATGAGTAGAAAAGAACCCGGAGATATAAGCAGGTGGAGCAATCTTTTTAGAATCAGAACCTTTAGAAGGACGAATATTCCATTTGTCTGCAAACTCGGATGATTTAGTAGAAAGTTCCTTGATCCTAAGACCGACTTGAAGTCCGGTCAATCTTGCTAAGCTTAAGTTATATTCCTGGATGAGTGATACTGTATAATTTCTAAAAAGATTGGTAGCAAGCCCGATCACAAGTCCCATGCTCACCACCACGATTGCCGAAACGATCGCAAGAAGTTTCACTCGAATAGTGATCCTGGAGGCTTTAAAATCCTCTCCGTGATTTTTAGGAGGCTCTTGTTTTTCTTTTTTAGATTTTTCAGATACTATATTAGGAGAATATGGTGTATATACTTTTGTAGATTCTTCCTTTTTACCGGAAAGTAACTCCTGCATTAATTTTACGAATTCAATCGCTTCATTTTCAGAATAACAAACTAGAACAGAACCTAAATGAGATCGAAGGAAACGATCCAATTTTCGCGCAGAGTCGGGAGAAGAACGGAACTTTGCGCCGTCCATCGTAGATAGACGGATCTTATCCTCCTGGAGTTTTTTTACCAGATCCCTAAATAGCTGGCTATTTTTCCAACCACTTGCTTCCGATTTCGTTCCCCAAAAAACTACTTCTTGGATACCTCTAGTATGGATCTCGTCCATCCATTCGGAAAGATTTCCGCCTTCTTCCGGAAATCGTAAAGAGTACGCGGACATAGTGTCCGTCAGAGGAACTTCTAAAATTTGATTTTTTCCTACTCCCTCTTGCATGGGGATAGGAGTCTCAGAAATCTATCCAGTTTGTCATTCCAAAATCCTATTTTATCTCTCTTTAGATTTGCCCTCGGTTTGCCACATAATTCGGCACTTCCATTTTTTCTTTTCTAGAAAATACTTCCTCTTAATCTGGGAGAATGATTTGGATGGACTCGATTTTAGGTTCTAATTGGTTGCTTGCAGTAATTTCGGTTATTTCCGGAATTCTTTTGGGTTATCTTTTCGGTGGGTTCATAGTTCCTAGACTCGCAAAAACTCTAACAAAAGACCAGCTAGACACCAATCATCCTCTTTATACCGCGCTACTTTCCTTAGTTAGATTTTCCTTTTTTATTTTTGGATTATATACCGCTCTTCGCTTTCTGAAATTAGAAGATTCCTCCGAAGAAAAAATTTCTCTCTATCTGAAAGTATTCGGGATCTTGGTTTTCACATTTTCCTTTGCCAGAGTCGGTTCCGGAGCTTTTACTTTATATTCTTCAAAGGCAGAAGGACTTCTCCCTTCTGCATCCATACTGAATAATATAGTTCGGATGCTGATCTTACTCACTGGAGGTTTGGTCGCATTACAAACTCTCGGTATCTCCGTTACTCCTGCATTAACAGCATTAGGAGTCGGAGGTCTTGCATTCGCGTTAGGTTTGCAGGAAACTCTTTCTAATTTGTTTGCAGGGCTTGGAGTTTTACTCGGTAAAAAAGTATCCGTAGGAGATTATATTTCTTTAGAGACCGGAGAAGAAGGTCTGGTAGAAGATATCAATTGGAGAACTACTTCTCTCAAAAAAAGAAATGGAAGCACGATCATTATCCCAAATGCAAAGATGTCCAAGACTACTTATACAAATTATAGTCTTACAAACACGGGACTTTGGACCGAACTAGAGATCAGCATCCCTAAAGAAGGAAATTTAGAAAAATTAGAATCCATTCTCGGTCAGGTCGCAAATTTTTCTCTAACACAGATCTATGGAAAAGGCGGTTATAACGAATCCAAAATTTCATTTCGTTATGTTTCTTTCGGTCAATCGAATATCGATTTAGTGCTACATCTTCCTTTAAAAAATATAGACGACTCGGGACAAATTAAATCCGTTTTCATAAAATCCTTGCATTCTCAATTTAGATCAGAAGGAATCGATAACATATCCGCGAACACAGTAAAATAATCCGAAACAACCTAATCTATTTGCGGAAATCCGTCGTAAAAGAAACCGTATGCGAAACGTTTTAGAAAACAAACTTTGGTTTTATGTTCATGTACTAAGCTTGGATATATGTCTTGGCGTTTTAGGTTCCGGGGCTCTGGCCACAGTAGTAACGGGCGCCAAGATGAAAACAGTATGGTGGTTTCTTCTTCCCTTAAGCGTTTGGGTCATCTACACCTTAGATCATTTATTAGATGGAAAGAAAGTGGGAGAAGATTCAATCAACCCGCGTCACAAATTCCACTACGATCATTCCAAAGTTTTGACAATACTCTGCACAATTGCGGCAATCATTTCCGCAGTTCTCGCATTCCTATTATTAAGAGAGATCGTGTTATTAGGCGGAGTATTATTATCAGCTTTGGCTATTCTTCATCTAGGGATCGCTCGTTGGGGAAAGATACGTTTCGGAAAAGAATTCTCAGTAGCATTGATCTATACTTTAGGTGTCTGGTTCGGTCCTCTATTGGTTGTAGGGTTTCGTTCTTGGACAGTTCCCCTTCTTCTTTTCTTATTTTTTTTAGGCACCGTTCTAAATTTAGTAATGAACTCTCTCATGGAAGCAGAGTTAGACGCTAAGGAAGGCCAAGTTTATCTATTAGGAGTTCTCTCTCCGAAGCTTGCTAAGGAGTGGGTGTTACGATTGTCCTTGCTCGGATTTCTGGCTGCCTTAGTATTGGCCGGCGGAATAAGGAAATGGGCGCCGGGCACCTCGGTTTCGGCCTCTTTGGTGATCGCTCTCATCTGTGCAGTTCCGGGAGGAATCCTGCGTTACGCGGATAAATTCCAAGATTCTCAAAAGTATAGGATCCTTGGAGAAGGTGTTTTTATCTTGGGATTGTTCCCTTGGTTTTTAAACTCCCTTTAGATCTTATACGCCGCCTAAGAAATTTAATATCGGAGATAAAAATATGGGAGAATTTTTCAAAGACAAAGTTGTATGGATTACTGGAGCCTCTTCTGGGATCGGAGAGTCCTTAGTAAAAGAAGCCGCGAGAAGAGGAGCGACATTAGTTCTTTCTTCCAGGAGAGAAAAAGAACTCAAAAGAGTTCGCAAAGAAAACGGACTAACAGATTCAAACAGCATGATCCTTCCTTTGGACCTGGAAGATTATAAAAAGTTAGGAAAGGCTCCTGCTCAAGTACTCAAAACTTTCGGAAAGATAGATGTTCTCATCAATAATGGCGGGATCAGCCAACGTTCCTTGGCTCACGAGACTTCCCTCGAGACTTATGAAACTTTGATGAAGGTAAATTATTTCGGTAATATCGCCCTGACTCTCGCAGTGCTCCCGCATATGAGAGCGAGAAAACAAGGTTGGGTTTCTACCATCGCGAGTGTTGCTGGACTTATCGGGGTTCCACTTAGAACCGGATATTCTTCCACCAAATTTGCATTAACCGGTTTTTACGAAGCACTTAGAGCGGAAAATGCAAAAGAAAATTTGAAAGTTACCTTAGTATATCCAGGTTTCGTCAAAACCAATATTTCGCATAACGCACTCAAAGGAGATGGAAGTCCTCAGAAAAAAATGGATAGTGTGATCGAGAACGGAATCGATGCGGACGAATGCGCTCGCAAAATTTTAGATGCAATCGAAAACGAAGATCTGCAAGTGATCATCGCAGGCGGAAAAGAGAAATTCGGTCTATTCTTAAGACATTATTTTCCTAAGGCTTTCGCTAAATTCTTATCTAAGACGGCAGTCACCTGAGGCTGTAGGAATTCCTACAGCATTTTAAAAAAAACGACCCCCACCCTGCATTGGGATTGGGGGGAGTGGCCCGTGGGAACCCTCTCGCCTTCTATCATAAAATCGTAAATTTTACGACTAAAAAATTCAGGGCAATTTTGTAGGAGCTCCAACAAACCTGAATTTTATTTGTAATCTTTCACTTCCTCATCTTCCAAACAAATCGGATCTTCTCATTTCTAAAATCTTCCGGATGAGTTTGTTTGGTAATATCCTGAATGTCTTCCCAAAGAAGCTCATCCGAATCCAATTTGAATTTTCGAAAATTTGTGGAGAAAAAGAGGATTGCACCCGGCGCAGAAAAATCCCGAAAAATTGAATTCAGTAAAAAAGAATAATCTCTCTGGACATCAAAAATGTCCCTCATCTTCTTACTATTCGAGAATGTAGGAGGATCAACAATAATAAGATCGTATTGTGTTCTATTCGGATTGTTTCTTTCCCTCTTCAACCATTCTGTAATATCTTCTCTAATAAACTCATGCTCTTTGTGAGACAATCCGTTAAGTTCGAAATTTTCTTTGGACCAATCCAAATATTTTTGAGAAAGATCGACGCTGGTAATTTTTTCTGCGCCACCGGCAGCGGCATATACCGAGAATGCGCCGGTATAAGAATATAAATTTAGAACATTCTTCCCAGAAGCTTCTTTTCTAAAAAGATCTCGAGTAGTTCGATGATCCAAAAAAAGTCCGCTATCCAGATAATCGCTTAGATTCACTTTGAACTTCAATCCACCTTCATGTGCCAGGATCGATTTCTCTTGGGTATCCAACTTTTCGTATTGTAGATTTCCTTTTTTGCGCTCTCTCGTTTTCCAAAATAAATTTTCAGGAACAAGTTGAAGGATTTCGATTATAAAATTACGGATAATATTTCTTTCCGATTCTCTCTCTTCCTCGGACATCGGATAAGAATTTAAGTATTCGGAGACCAGACAGTAATTTTCATACAAGTCAATTACGATCGGAACCTGAGGTATATCGCGATCGTAGATCCGAAAACAGGTAATTCCCCTTCGTCTCGCCCATTTTTTCCAATGTTTGGACATTCTAGTCAGGCGATTGGAGAACATTTCTAAATGTTTCATTTCTCCCAAAGTTTTGGATCCACCTCTACTAAGGGATAAACTTTCGCATCCCCGTCATTATAATGCCACCATTCGGAACTGATCTGTTTGAATCCATGTTTTGTTAGAATTCCAACAAGGACTTCTAGATTTTTAGAAACGGCCGGGTCCAGATCTTTGCGAAAAGGAGAAGCTTTGTATGTAAATTCGTCGTAAGCGCTTGGCATTTCCAATTCTTTTCCTTCCGAATCTATAAGAGTAAGATCGACTGCTCCCCCTCGGTTATGAACGGACCCTCCTTTTGTAGGATTTCCTACATACCTTGGATCGGGGACTTTCTCCCATAGGACCATTTGTGCGTAAGGGGGACGATACCCATCCCAGATCTTAATTCTATATCCATAACTCTGAAAATCGGCGTTAGCAGCTTTTAGTTTTTCTGCCGTTTCTTTTCTGAGTAAACAAGTTTGAAAAGGATAGATAATGGAGCCTGTAAAATTCTCCGAAGTAGAATAACGTAAATCGACCACTATATTCGGGTCTATATCCTTTATGTTGACTAAGCCCTTTTCAATTTTTAAGAAAGGTTTAACTTCTTCTAATTTTGGGGTAGGAGGTTTTTGGCAATCATAGAAGGTAAACAAAAGGAAGATCAGACTAAAGCTGTAAACTCTCATACAAGAGTTGATTTCGACTCTTAGACTTTGATTGTCAATACTTATGAAGCGTCATAATCTTCCGGCAAACACGAATCTAGTCTGATAATATTTTTCGTCCAAAGAATTTACGGTCACACCTTTTACTACGGAAGCGTGGACGAACTTTCTATCCTTCAGGTAAACTCCCATATGACTAATCTTCTCGCCGTATATATTAAAAAATACTAAATCACCCTCTTGCAGATCAGATTCGGAGATCTTTTTGACCTGCTTTGAAATACTTTCAGAAGAACCTGCAATCGTTTTGGAATATGCTTTTTGCACTAGCTTTGCAGCAAGACTAGAACAATCTATTCCTGATTCGTCTTTGCCATTATCTCGATGAGGTATGCCGATCCAATGTTGAGCTTCTTTGAACAATTCCAAATTATCTCTGGGATCGATCTCTAATTTCCAAGTTTCATAAAAATATTTATGAACTTCTTTATCTGAAAGAGATTTTGCCTGATCCGCAACTAAAACCAAGGCGAAAAAAGGTATGATCAAAAAAGAAAGTGCGCCCGAATTTGGAAGAACTTTCTCTTTCCATAAAACTAGAATTTTTTGAATTCCGTTCAAGATCATATGTATCTGACCCTTTTTGAACGGATATGGTTTCTTTTTTTTAGTTCTAAGTGATCACGTTTGAGTTTCTTAGCCGATCTCCCAGACAAACTCTCTGATCTTTTCGCTGACCGTATCGGGCATAGTTCTTTGGATCCAGTGATTGCTATCATATGTATATTCTCGATAGGAATCGCAGATCCTTTCATGAAGTCTGTACAACTCCGGTCGGATCGCAAAATCTTTCAAAGGGATTAAAACCTGGACCGGAGTCTTGATATGTTTTGGTTCCGGATACTTCTCCCCTCTTAAAAGTTCTCGATACAAATTCACATTTGAAACTGTAGTCGCAACAATTTCTTCTTTGGATTTATTTCTAAGAATATCATTCTTAGGAACTCCACCAGTGTTCATCGTATACTTCCAGAAAAACTTACTGAAAGTTTTCCATACCCATTCAGGTACGAAAGGAATTTGGAAATATAGAATGTACCAAGATCTTTTAAGTTGAGAAAGAGCTTTGTATAAAGAGATTGGATTTCCAGAAAAAGCCATTTGGAAAGCGCTCCGTTTTCCAAGCACAGGATGAGGCCCGCCCATCGCTGTATATGATTTTGCCCATACTGATTTTTGTTCGTCGGCAACGAATGCCCAACTGATCAAGGAGCCCCAATCATGCGCAACAATATGTACAGGCTTATCATTTCCTATAAATCGAATTACCGATTCAAGATCTTCGAATATTCTGCGAACGTTATATGCTTTTTGTTTTTTAGGTTTATCCGATTTTCCCGAACCTCTAAGATCTAGCGCGGCTACATTATAATCCTCTTTTAAGGACTCCATCTGGTAGGACCAAACTCTATGATCGTCAGGATATCCATGAACGAATAGGACTGTAGGTCTATTCGGTCTTTCCTTCGCAGTATGATTGTATTTTACATATAAAGAAACGTCGCCGTTATGGACGAAGGTTTCCTTGAAAACTTCCGTCTTTTCCTTTTTTACTCCGTTTTCCAGTTGGGTAGCCGCCATATTTTCCGCCTCTTAGTTTAAGAAAATTTTTGTCCTAGTCTTTCCATTCCTCTTAAAAAACCAGGAGACAGTCTGGTCAAGAAGCGCAATAACTTCGCGGTGAATCCAGGGAAGACATGCATCTTTCTTTTTTCAATTCCTCTTACTATGGCTCGAACAACCATCTGAGGACTGTCTACGATCAAAGAAGGAACTACTTTAGGTTTATCCGTTCCGAATTGTTGAGAATGTAGTATATTAGTATTCGCGAAGAAAGGATATATATTGGTCGTATAGATCCCTTGTTTTCTATAACCTGAATCTAATGCTTCGCCCAAGGCTCTGATCCCGAACTTAGAAACCGAATAATACACTAACTCTCCCGGAGCAGTGATCCCGGCACAGGAAGATAGATTTACAATCTGTCCGTATTTTCTTTCCAACATCGCAGGTAAGAATAAACGAGAAAGATAGATAGGAGCGTACAAATTTACGTCCAAGATCAATTTCCATTTGTCTGCAGGAACATCCAGCAGTCTTCCACCGAATGCCAAGCCCGCATTATTGACTAGGATATCGATCTTAGGTTGGATCTTAATCGTTTCTTTATAAGCTTTTTCGCAACCTGTTTCGCTACTTAAATCCGCCGCAAAACTTCCGAGTATTTTACCAGGAACCGTTTGTGAATTTTCCAAATAAAATTCGGATTTGGTTTCAGGTGCTTTCATATCCGTAAGTACAAGATTTGCACCTTTCTTTAAGAGTTGTTTGGTTAATTCTTTACCGAAACCACCGCTTGCTCCGGTGATTAAAACATTTTTCCCGCTTAATCTGCTCATGCAATTTCCTTATAATATCTATGCTCTGGCGATTCGAAGATTGTCCTACTCAACTCCAGATTATCTTCTTGTTCCGGATGAAAATTAGGACGGAAGTATCTGAAAAATGCACCCAGCGCATGAAAGAAAACCTTTTCGTCTATAAAGATAAAACGGAAAGCATCTTTTCTGGTTTTCCATTTAAAAGTAAGTCCCTCTTGCCAAAGAAGAATTTCCGCACCTATAAATGTCGCCGCCCAGAATACGATTGTCACTCCAAGGAAAGTGATCATTCTTCTGAAATAATTTCCGCTGATATCCAAGAATACATCGTAAGCCGCGGATTTATGTTCTATCTCTTCTGCCGCATGCCATTCCCAAAGACGTTTCATCTCCGATTCCGCCTGATCCAAGGCCTTGATTTGCAAACCGATTGTAGCCACAAGAGAAGTATAATGTTCCGCGCCTGCAGTCGCCGCCAAACAAGACTTAGCCGACATCATCTTTTCTACAAAATTTACGAAGAATGAATTCACAAAATCAGTGAATGTTTTGATCTTAAAACCCTGGTCTTCTAGGATTTTCCAGGTCTTTTTATGTTCTCCTGCATGCTGCGCTTCTTGGCCCATGAATGCCTTTGCGTTCCGAAGAACTCTTGGATCCTTGATGTTCGGCAGAAATTTCTGGATACTTCTGATAAAAAATCTTTCTCCATCCGGAAAGAATAGAGTCCAGGTATTCAGAATATGGGTTTTGTAAGCGGAACCGTCCATCCAGTGTTTACTGGTGCCATTCTCGCTGAATTCGAATTTAGGTTTCCTGACCGGATAAAAATGAAAATCCTTATCCTGTAATATTTCGCTGCTCATAATAAGCCTTCTAAATTTAATATTAAAATTATTGAATGTATCCTGTTTAAGCCGGAACTTTTTCTTTTTGTTTTTTGGCGCCTGACTTGCTCTTGTTCTTCTCCTTCCAAAGGCGAACATGAGGAAGATCCTCATCCAACCAGTATGCTGTGGAGTCCGTAACCACCAGGATCTCTTCCCATTTTGCTCCGAAAGATTCCGATTCTTTGGAGCCGTTATATATCTTACCGATATGAGGTTCTACAGCCCAGAGTCCAGGTTCAGCTCTAAAGTCGGAACCTTCTCCCCATAATGGTGAATGGCCCGAAACTCCTGGGATCAGATCTTTTATCATTTGAGGGAATAAATAGGCGAATGTTTGGAACGGAAATCCGTTCACTCTTCCACCAGGGAAATTATAAGCGGGAAGTCTTCCCACCTTATGACCTAAAACTCCCTGAGGATAGATGGAATGACAGTTAACGTATCCGGAAGCACGGATCCTTGCATCCACTTCCAAATAGATTTCAGCCAAGGTTCTTTCTTCTAGGACCCTTCTTAAGATCAACCCCCTGTATTCTTCTAGGTTTGCGAGTGCTTTGTCATGTTCCGGATTTTTACCGAATGAAAATGCATATCCCACATCTGCGGCTCTTCCTGCAAACGTAGGAGCTACGTCCAGGATCACTGCCATACCTTCTTCTAATCTGCGATTGGATGGTTGGAACTTTCCTCCAAAATGGGGAAGTAAACCTTCTCCTTTTTTTAAATAATTTAAGGAGAGTGGACGTTTGAATCCTCGGAATGCGGTTCTATCTCCGAACCATGCAAATCCATAATGAAAGAAAGATGTTCCTCCGGCATTTCGGATATAATCGTCGATTTTGCGGGCTGCTTCTTTTTCCGTGATCCCTGGGTATAATTCCTTGCGTACGGATTCCACCGCTTCGTATGCCAAGGCTTGCACTTTGCGGTAAGATTCTAGTTCTTCTTTAGGATATGTTTCTCGGGACATCGGTCTCTTCTCCTTCCTTGCGGAATCCAACAGGAAGGTTTTATCCTAACCGATATGTGAAAAACGATCGTCCGAACTTATAGTTTGCTACCTTTTTTTCTCCATTCTAGAGGAGTCATTCCTGTGATTTTCAAAAACTGTGCATTAAATGTGGACTTAGTATTAAATCCAACATCGTATGCGATCGAAAGAACAGTTCGTTCCAGGTCCTCTAATAGAAGAGTTTTGGCCTCTTCTACTCGAAATGAATTTAGGAATTCATTGAAGTTTTTGCCGTAGGTCTCGTTTAGAATGCGGGAAAGTTGGTGAGGAGATACCAATAGTTTTTCGGCGAAGTCTTGGATTTTCAGACTTTCTTCCTTATATATTTTATCCGCCTCGACCAGCTCCTTGATACGAGTATGAAGTTGGTCCAGATCCAATCCATTCAGTTGGGTCCTCTCGTATCTTTTCTGTTGGATCTCCGACTTCAAAGAAATGAAAAAATTCGGATATCTTGAGGAGAATAAAAATACAAGAACGATCCCCAGAGTTTGGAAACTAGAACCTGCAGCTAATAAAAATTGATTCTTCAAAAAATATCCGAACCAACAAAGTTGTATGGTGGTAAACACTACGATCAGGATCGTATATACTAAAGAAGAAAGCGGTATATCCGTTTCCTTGGATGCTTTTCTGAATAATACCCAAAGAAAAATGGAATAAACCGTTTGGTGGATGGAACCGAATATGGTGACTCCAGTCAGAACATCCACATTAGAACCGAACATCGCATTTCGAATATATTCTCTGATCTCTTCTGCAGGTAGAATCGTATAAGCTGTTAATTCTCCGAGTAAGAGTAAAATTGCCGGAATAAAATGTTTTCCAATCTGGATCTCTCTGTCCAAAGCAAATTGGACCATATTCCTAGAAACCAAAAGTAATGTGGGACCTACAGCCCAGACTGCAGGAAAGAATGCCGGCCAAAACCAGATATGATCCGCCGCCCATGGTAGCAGACCTAAGCCCAATCGACTCTCCACCAAGGCGAGAATGATAGCTAGATAGAAGATCCCACCCGGCATCGCATTTTCCTTTTTTTTAGCGAGTTCCATCGCCGCAAGAAGTAGGCAAAGTGCGGTTCCAAATTGGATCCAAAAATGAAGAAAAAAACCGGGCAGATGCTCCAAAACAAAATTCCTTCGAAACTTCGGGAGAGTAAATCTAAGGCGAAAGTTTTGTCCAGCCGAAAGGGAAAATTGCAGGGTACGCCAAGGAAGGTTTGACTCTTCTGCCCTTCCCCTGTTTCCTATCGGTATGAGCGATTTCGTAGAGTTGAAATTCGGAGACCAGGTCCACCGTCTTCCAGTAATCACCGGAACTGACGGTAATAAAGGAATCGATATTAGAGATTTGCATAATAAGACGGGACTTACTTCTTACGATCCCGGTTTTTTTAATACGGCGTACGCCCAAAGTAAAATTTCCAGAAGAGATCCTCTGACTGGAGATTTACAATACAGAGGTTACGACGTAGCAGAATTGGTGCATTATTCCACTTTCGTAGAGACCAGCTATTTGCTGATTTATGGAGATCTTCCAAACGAAAAGCAGTTAAAAGAATTCTCCAATAAACTTTCCAAACATAGTTTGATCCACGAAGATATGATCAATCTATTCGACGGATTCCCGGGAAGAGCTCACCCTCTTGCAGTCCTTTCCGTAATGGTTTCTTCCCTATCCAGCTATTACCAAGACGAGTACGAAGAATATCTGGACAGAGGGATCGACCAAGCAGCTCGACTCTTGGCAAAGATCAGGACAATCGCCGCGTTCTCTTATAAAAAAATGATAGGGCAACCTTTCGTTTATCCTGTGGATCGCCATCCGTATTGTACAAATTTCTTATATATGCTCTTCTCTATTCCGTCGGTAAAATACCAACCTTCGGAAGAGCATGATAGGATCCTGAACCAACTTTGGATCTTGTACGCGGACCATGAGCAGAATGTTTCCAATACTACTGTTCAGCTGATTGGTTCTACTCAGGCAAATATATTCGCATCCGTTTCTTCTGCGATCAACGCGCTTTGGGGTTCCAGAGAAGGTGGAAGACAGGTCGCTGCAGTAGAATTGATCGAAGATATTATAAAATCCAAACTTTCGGTTCCGGAATTTTTTGAAAGATTCAAAAAGGGAGAATCACAACTTCACTCCACATGTTTCGGTCACGACGCATACAAGGTGAAGAGTAAACGTTCTACCATCGCCCAAAAACTATTCTCTGAATTTTATAAGCAGAAGAAGTTGGATCCAATCGCAGAAATCGCTCTGCAAGTGGACGACTTCGTAAGTAAAGATTCTTTCTATTTAGAAAAAAATCTTTACCCTAATCTAGAATTTTATAGCGCGATCCTATTTCATAGTTTAGGAATTCCTAAAGAACTTTTCACTGCAATGCAGGCGATAGGTAAACTTCCCGGTTGGTTAGCACACTGGAGAGAGCAAAGGATCGGAGTGAATGCATCTCATAAGGTCCGTCCTCGTCAGATCTTTACAGGTGAGACTCACAGAAAGTACAGACAAATTCTGGAAAGATAATTCTAAATTTAAAACCCTCAGTTGCAATCGGACTGAGGGCGTACTAAAAACAGACAGGTCGCGAATTCTCCGAATGAAGCACCTGTTCGGAATATCTGATCACATATTGATTTGGACTGAATTTTCTTCTTGCCAAGGGACAGATCGTTTTTCCGTTATAATATTCTCTTGATCTACACGTTCGATTTCCTATGACGTAAAACAAATATTAAATTGGATGGAATATGAACCTACGTTATAACACATTTGTAAGTTTGTCACTACTCTCTTTTGTAATTTTATCAAATTGTGTATCGCCGGGAAGAGTCGAAATCACAAAGGATGAATTTAAGAACGGATATATTATAGAATTAGAACAGTCATTTGGTAATATTGAAGATGGCCGCACATACCTGTTAACCCTTATGTATAGTCGGGAATTTTTCGATCCCAAAGTGCAACCGCCAACAATCATTCGATTCATAGTGTCAACTCCCGAAAAAAGTTATGATTTGGAACCAAACGGTTTCTTAAAAATCTCAGAGAAAACATTCAACGTTAAGTTCGAAGGTCTTTATTCAAGTCTCAAATCCGAATCATATCACGGTACTAGAACGGATATGGCAACGGGGAAGGAAGTAAGCTATAGCGGAGTAAACACAAGCAAACAGTTGAAGGGCGTCCTTCAACTTACAAAGGAACAGGAAGCACTGATTTCAGAATCCCAATCCGTTACATTACGTATGTATTCCGGATCTTCTCCCTTTTCATTTGTTATCAAAGAAGAACGCTTAGGAAAGTTAAAGGAATTCTTAAAGACCAACCCACCAGAAGAAACCCAACCTGCTAACAGAGTAGTTCCGGAAACTAAAGATAGGAAAAAGTCACGTTAGTCTTTTTTTTGTAAGATCAAATACCATTACGGCGGCAAGGCGAGAGATTCATTTCAAAACCTTCCGTGTCTCCAAAGGCAAAAAAAAACCGTCTCCTTGCGGAGCCGGTCTGAATAGGTTTCAATTCTGTAAGTTCGTTGATCTTAGATCTAATTAATTAGACCGATTTTTATCCGATAATGCCTTCAAGAAAGATACTATCGAATCTACCTCTTCCGAGGAAAGCTCTTTTCCAAGCTGCAAATATGCCATTTTTTTCACCGCTTCCGGCAGGGTGGCCACCTTTCCATCGTGGAAATAAGGAGCGGTTAAGGCTATATTTCTAAGAGACGGAACTTTGAAGAAATACTTTTCAGCATCGTTCTTACTCACAGCAGATCTTCCAACATCGGTCGTATTTTCATAAGGGTTTTGCTGCCCTAACTTGCGGAAACTATTTCCGCCTAAAAGAGGCCCGTTATGGCATTGGATACATCCTACGCTCAGGAAGGTTTCCAGTCCCTTTTGCTCCTCAGAAGTCAAGGCCCTATGATTTCCGGCCTGAAACTCATCAAAACGGTCTCTGGTAATCAGGGTTCTTTCGAATGCAGCGATCGCTTCTGCCAAATTGTCATAAGTGATCTTTTTATCCTGGTCTGGGAATGCTTTCGCGAACAAGTCTACGTATTCAGAAATTTCAGAGAGTTTTTTCTCCACTGCGGCTTCCGAAGGCATTGCCATTTCCACTGGATTTAAGATCGGACCTTTTGCCTGAGCCTTTAGGTCAGCCGCTCTTCCATCCCAGAATTGAACGAAATGGAAACCTGCATTCAAAGAAGTAGGAGAATTTCGATCTCCATTTTTCCCAAGAGCGCCTGGAGAAGTAGGAAGATTATCCACTCCCGCGGTCGTTCCTAAGGTTCCGTGGCAGGAACTACAGGACTGTGAATCGTTGATAGAAAGACGTTTTTCGAAATAGAGTTTTTCGCCTAAAGCAATCTTAGCCGGAGTATCCTTTTCGGAACCTGGCATTTTTTCCGGAAGGATCCCGAAAGAAATCTTCGCGTCTTGCATGAGCTGTTTTGTTTTCTCGGATGGACCACATGCCGAGACCAGGACCAAAATTAGTCCCAAGTACAGTATTTGTGTTTTCTTCATTTTTCATCACCACAGATTAGAATCATTCTAATTGTGTGTAGGATTTCGCGAGGAGAATTAGGGACAACTCTTTTTCAGAAGAATCCGATTTCTCTGCCAAAAAATTGACTTAAGGATGTAATCTAAGTTCGAATTCGAATTTTCCGGGCTCGCTTAGCAGGAAAAATCTTGCTCCTAACTTTTCGGCTCTCAGTTTCAGGTCGGCTTCTAGAATGGAGGAAAGTTCTTCTTTGGTCTCTGGAGCTCCAGTTGTCTGTACCCTAAGTAATATGGAGTCTCCTTCTTTGCCCCAGAAAATTTTAGATTCACCGGACCTTCTCCCCCCTATTTTTAATGCATCCGAGAAGATCCTTTGCACCTGAAGGCACTCGTCTATTCTCAAAAACTGAGAGACCTTTTGGATCTCTGAATGAGAGAATAACGGATTTTTCAGAATAAACTTTCTCATCTCCTCTTCTACCAATTCCTCTTTTCCACCCTGATGATGCATCAAGTCCAAAATATCCCGGACACCTGAAAGAGTTTGGTTGAGTTCGTTTTTGAGTTTAGAAAGTGATTTGTCCGAACTTTCCTTCGACTCCAATTGATTGATGAGAGAATGAAATCCTTTATCCACGGATTGATCCACTAAAGTTGCAAACTTTGCTTTTTCCTCAGCGTTCAATCTGAGTTGTTCATTGTACTTAGATTGTAATTCAGCGAATGTCTCCGCCTTCTCCAAATCTTTAGTAAATCTTAATGATATAATATAAGAATTGAATGCGATAAATCCCACAAGTGCCGCCGGGAAACTATAAGGGATCAGAAAATAAACTTCGTATAGTCCCCAGACAACATCATTCACCATGGAGACAGCAAGTATGATCCCGGAAAGAAATACGGTTCTTGCCCTATCTTCTTTCTGCCACCAAGCGTATCCCAATGCTGCCAATAGAACCAAAGTGTAAAAAGGAGGAACATGCATGAAGAAGGAATACAGATATATGAGTTCTTCTTCTCCCAATACAAAAACGGATAAGATGAAGATAAGCATTGTGCCCATCAGTATCATCATCCACCTGGCTCCGAATTGTTTCGGATACATTGTTTTCAGGATCATGTAAACAGAGGGGACAAGACAAGCCTCACAAAAATATTCCATTCTGATCCGAAGATCCAAGCTTAGCTCAGGTGTAAGAAGATACTGAAGTCCGGAAGTTACGAAAGAATAGAAAGCTACTAAAAAACAAAATAATGCGAAGAATAACGGTACCAAATCTTTTCGATAAGATGCGAAGAAGATCAGGTGATACAAACCTACTGAAAAAATAATGGCAATTAAAAGTGTTTCCCAAATCAATTCCCGGACCGCTTTAGATTTTAAAGAGTCCAGATCCCCGATCAGGAATGGATTTCGGATTCCACCTTTTAGGAAATTCCCTCTGTAATTTGAAACATTTACGATCAGTTCTGTATCCAAGGAATCCAATAGGTAGATCTGCGCATTTGGATGTGCCAAAAATTCGGTATCCGATCTGCTTGTTCCATTGATTCCATTGGCAAAGATCATTCTTTTTCCGAAGTACACGGAATATATTCCCGGAATTCTGGGCACATAGATCCCTAAATTTTTTTGTTCCGGAGTTTTATGAATCTTTAATCTATAAGAACCATGCCCTTGCCAGGTAAATTCAGGAGAATAATCCCTCCAAATTCCCGGAACTGGAAAGTATTGCCCGCTCTCCACATAACCTGTATTAGGTGAATATAAATTTCCCCAACTGAATTCCCAGTCCCCTTTGAGAGGATAAACTTCTCCCCAAGGACTAACGGTGCTCATATCTATACTTCCTTTATAAAGTACAGGAACTTTTTCGGAAGTTTTTGTAGAACAAGAGATTAAAAGGAAGAAGGCACAGAGAAACAATACTAGATTTCTTTTCTTTTCGAATCCATCCGGAGATATGCCCACATGTATATTCAAAAAATTAGAAACGGGGAAAGCAAATGAAAAACTTCGCCTAAGTAGTACTAGACTATATGGTTTTCCTCTCTAATTTATCGAAGAACTATAAATAGATACTTAAGGGATGGGAAATTATTTCCTATTCTTTCTAGATCTCTCTATCTTAAACGCAATCCCTTGTGCGTTGATCTGGGAGTCGAAACCTATAAATTTTTCCTCTTTTTCTCCAAAAGGAAGATGTCGGATACGGATTTGATCTTCCAAATAAGAACGGACTCTACGTTCACAAAAAGCGACTAAGGATTCTCCTTCCAAACCTGTCTTTTCCGCAGAAATCAGAACGTTTTTCATAACGTTAAGACCTTCTTTCATTTGAGAAGCTCCTGAATGTATATCCTCCCAAACTCCGAAATGTGTGAGATAAGCTTTGTCTGCTCCCGTAGCAAGTATCTTGTCCACAGAAAATATCGCTTCTTCCGGATCAAAATCAGTCGGTGTTGTGGAAGGAAATAGTAAAGAATCCTTTCCCTTTCTAAATAATGTATAACCTATTCCGAAGGTATCTCCAGTGAAGATCCCGTTTGTCAATGAATCATAAATGCAAAAATGATGGTTCGCATGCCCTCTTGTATGCAAAAACTTGAATATTCTTTTCTGCCAGGATAATTCTTCTCCGTCGCTCATGGTTCGAACACGATCTTTTGGCACAGGAAGAATTTCACCATACAACTTATAATAATTTTCTTCTCCATATACCTGGATGGAACTTTTAATCAAACGAGTCGGATCTATTACATGAGGAGCTGCTTTGGGATGAGCAATTACAGTTGCATTTGGACAAAGAGAGATTAGTTTTCCTGTTCCTCCTGCATGATCCAAATGAACATGAGTGATGATAATGTAATCCACTGATTCAGGAGTAAGCCCTTCTTCCTTCAATACATCTAATAGAAGTGGGACCGCATAATTTGTGTTATTCTCTACGAATATGGCTCTGTCCCCGTCCACAATCAGATAAGCGCAGGCAAGCCCTGGTTCTACGTATCCGCAATCTATGGTTCGAATCTTATCCAAAAGTTTCTCCGCAAAATATTATGCAGTAGTTAGACGAGTATCCTATGCTGAAACCACCGGACGCGCGATCTCTTTGTCAATTTTTGGATTTCCTAATTTACGATCCAGATATTCATCGGGGATGGAAGCTAAGGATTCTAAAAGTAATCTAGGACCTGGGTTAGAATACATTTTTTCCGTGAGAATTCTACGATAAGATCGGGCGCCTCTGATCTCATGAAATGCTCCGAGTAAATGCCTTAAAATTCTACTCGGCTTTTCGCCTTCTGCCGTTTGAAAAGAAACATATTCCTGCATGGCCTCGAAGATTTCCCTGCGACTCAAGTTTAAAGGTTCTGCTCCAAAAAATTCAGAATCCACATCTGAGAATAAAAAAGGATTTTCGTAAGCTGCTCTTCCGATCATAACCCCATCCACCTTGTTTAAGTGAGAGTGTATGTCCGAAATAGATTTAACGCCTCCGTTCAATTCTATGATAAGATTCGGAAATCTTTTTTTAATAGAATACACATCCTCATAACGTAATGGAGGAACGGTTCTATTTTGAGCGGGGCTAAGCCCCTCTAATATTGCAATTCTTGCATGTATTGTGATTCTTCTCGCACCTGCGGTACTTACAGATCTTACAAACTCATGCAAATCTTCTAATGTTTCTTTTCCCCGAACGCCGATACGACATTTTACCGTGACAGGAATAGAAGTTTTAGAATCCATTTCGGAAATACAATCCGCTACACGGTTCGGGTCCTTCATCAAACAGGCTCCGAAATTTCCCTCTTGGACCTTATCGCTTGGACAACCTACATTCAGATTAATCTCTGAGTATCCGTATTCTTCTCCTATTTTTGCACATTCGGCAAGTTGAGAAGGATTGTCACCGCCTAGCTGCAAAGAAAGCGGAGATTCTTGTTTAGAAAAACGTAAGAACCTATGTTTGTCACCTCTAAGAATGGCTCCGGTTGTTACCATTTCCGTATAAAGCAGGGAATGTTTAGTGATCAGCCTTAAAAAAAAACGAAAATGCCTGTCCGTCCAGTCCATCATCGGGGCAACGGATACGGGGTATTGGATTGGCTGTTTTTTTTCGAAAGACATATACTTGGGCTAATACGATCCTCAGGTTTAGGTGTGAGCAGTCAAGCCCCATGAAATGGACTTGGTTTGATTTCTGGCCATTTCAATTTGGTTCTGGACGATGGATTCAAAGAGACTAAATCCGGATTTTTTCCCCAAGATTATAACCTGCTGCTTATTTCTGATCTTCTCTTCCTGTAAGAGTATTAGCGGGATTTTAGATTCAGTCATTATCAATGCAGGTGCGGAATATACAGCATTGGATTTTTTCACCCACCCTGCAAATGTCCAAGGTATCCCTGTTAGCAAGTTCAGTGCTCCAGGTTCAGATACGGATACAAGCGTAGTTAGTAGAGACTCTACGACGACTCGTGCATTCTACTCTATCGGGTCTGTTCCGAGTCGGATCCCCGGCACAAGAGATATCAAAGGATTTTTCTCTTTTTTAAGCGGTCTGGCTTGGTCCTTCAACCTGACTTCACCCAGAACCTATAGGGGAAATCTGATCAATTACCCTGACGATGGAAGACGTTATCTTGCATTTGATGAATATGTTTCCAATCAATTATTCCCTCTTCCTCCTCAACTAGGAAGAAATATGGAATACACCTACGAAGATTATCAGATGTATTTCACACTATATTTAGGATATTATGAAGGGAAGAATGTGAACTTCGGCGTAGGCCCTATATACGGACTCGCGGTTTACAGAATGGATATTATAGAAAAAGAGCAGAGGATCTCCAGCGTCAAAAACCAATTACAAGAATTAAAGGGCCTTCGTTTATTATTCGAATATAATATAGGACAATACTTTCCGGATACAATCCTTTATAATGCATATGTGTTTTTGGAAGTAACCAGCTTTGGGGATTTGGATGGAAAAGGTCTAAATATCAAAAACCAAGTAACAACTGCGAATGGGTTACCTGCCCCTTCTCTTTACATGAACATGACCACTTACAGAATGGGGGTCAGAAAAGAATTACAACTTTCTAAAGAACCACATAAAAAGGAAGAAGGACCGGCGTATCCACCGTTGCAGAACCTACCTTCCGCAGGGCTTCCACCTAAAGAAGATACTAAATCAGATTCGGAAAATCCCGGATGATAGACTGGAAAGAAAACGGCACCCCCGTTTCCAGAGAATTTAACGATATTTATTTTTCTCCAGAAAACGGATTAGAAGAAACGAAACATGTTTTCATCCAAGGAAACAAACTGGAAGATCGCCTAACTTCTTCCGAAGTATTTCACTCGTTTTCTATTTTAGAATTAGGATTTGGAACAGGTTTAAACTTTTTCGCAACGTGGCAGCTCTGGAGAAATTGTAAAAGTAAATCCAATATTCGAGTATTACGATTCACTTCTTTCGAAAAATATCCATTAGAGATAGATGATATTCGCAAAGCTATCTCCTCGTTCCCTGAACTAAACGATCTACTGGAATTATTTTTAGAAAAATATAAATCACTCATTCCAGGATGTAATACTTTCTTATTCGAAAAAGAAAATTTGGTTTTGGACTTATGGATAGGAGATGCGATCCAAAATCTTCCGGAAACTTCCGGGAAATTTGATACATTCTTCCTGGATGGATTTGCACCTTCTAAAAATCCCGAACTCTGGGGAGAGGATATTTCCACTCAGATCAAAAGACTTTCCAATAAGAATGCGACCTTTGCTACGTTCACAGTAGCAAGATCCGTTAAAGATTGTTTAAGTAACGCTGGCTTTACTCTTTCGAAAATCCGAGGTTATGGTAGAAAAAGAGAAATGTTAGTCGGAGTTTATGAATCCGAATCGGAGCCTGACTTAAATCAAATTCCTTTTTTGAGAAGGCAATATTCATTTGCCCAAATTCCTACGAAAGTTTCCGTGTTGGGAGGAGGACTCGCAGGAGCAAGTATCGCGAGAGCACTTGCCTGGAGAGGCGTTAAGGTAGAAGTTTGGGACGACCATGACGCATTACGCGCATCTTCTGTTCCCATGGCGATTTCCCATCCTCATATCACCAAAGAAGAAACACCTACAAGTTTATGGACTCTACGTTGTCTTGGGAATTCTATCCGTCGTTATTCGGATCTACTTCCAAAAGATTCATATCAAATCTGCGGTACTTTACAACTTTCCGGAGAAGATATTCCCTGGATCCGATTGGAAGAAGGAATAAAAATACATTCCTTAACCAAAGAATTAGCAGAGTTAAAACCGGAACTGGGCAAAAATTATCCTGAAAATGCAAAAGGTATTTTTTATCCTTCCGGTTTTTGGACAGATACCCCACTTCTCACTCAAAAACTTTTAGATCATCCGAACATTCTTCTGAAACAAGAGAAAGTTAGCTCGATCTCATTCGAGAAAGAAGAATGGACATTATTTTCCGAAAACAAAAAAACTTTGTGTAAAACGGAAGTTTTGATCTTAGCAAATTCTTTCGGGATAGAAAATCTACTGAAAGACTTATGGAAAGAGTCACCCTTCTCCCTTAGATCCGTGAGAGGACAATTAGAAATATTAGAAGATCCGAATATAGAATCGAAAAAAGATCCGATCCGAGTAGGAGATAAATATCTCACCCCTACTAAAAATGGAATCCGGGTTAATGGTTCTACATTTGATGAATTCGAATTAGATCCGAACCCAAGAACAAAGGACCAGGAAGAAATTTTGGGATATTCTCGAAAAACATTCTTAGGCATAAACTGGGAGCGAATCAAGGTTCGTTCCCAGTTTGTAGGGATCCGATCCCAAACGCCGGATCGGTTTCCGATTTTGGGGCCAATCCATTCTCCGGAACCTTTTCGAAAAATATACTCCGGTATGAGTTTACCTAAAAATCGAAAGAAAGAATTCCCTTTTTTAGAACCGCAAAAAAACCTGTTTGTGTTCGGCGGTTTGGGATCCAGGGGAGTTTTGTCTTCCCTATTGGGAGGGGAAATTTTGGCGGAGATTCTTTTAAACGAACCATTATCTATCGAAAATAGCTTGTACTCTTCTCTACATCCCTCAAGATTTCTATACCGCAAGATCCGAAATCTGGAATAAGGAAAAAGTTTCAACTTGTCTGCAAACACTGGAACAGTCTCCTCTTCGATAGAGGATTGGAAAAAGATCCTACACACTCATTTCGGGTTTTCCCAATTTAGGCAAGGCCAATGGGAAGCAGTCCAAGCATTATTAGGAAGAAAAGATGTACTCGCCATTCTGCCTACTGGCGGCGGAAAATCACTTATCTACCAATTACCTTCCTTCGCTGAGTCTAAATCTCTTACCGTAGTAATTTCTCCATTGATCGCCCTAATGAAGGATCAAGTGGACGGATTAAAAGCGAGAGGAATCCAAGCGGCTTATTGCAATTCCACTCAAGATGATCTGGAACAAATCAGAATTTTATCTTCCGCTGCTACAGGTAAGATTAGAATATTATACATTTCTCCTGAACGAGCAGTCTCTCGTTCTTTCTTGAATCTACTTCCAAAACTTCCGGTAAGTTTGATGGCAGTAGACGAAGCACATTGTGTTTCTCAATGGGGACATGATTTTCGCCCTGAATACAGAAAACTGCATACATTACGTTCTTATTTACAGGAAGGGACTCCCTGGGTGGCTCTCACCGCTACGGCAACGGATCGGGTCAAAAAAGATATTTCTGACAGTTTAGGATTAAAACTCCCATTATATGTGCAAGGCACCTACGTTAGAGAAAATCTAAAATTCTCAGTAGTATACCCAGATTCGGAAAGAGAAAAAGAAAATCTACTTTTGGAAATATTAGAAAAAGGTAATTTTCAAAAATCGGTCTCCGGAAAAGTTATTATTTACTGTTCTACTCGCGCAAAGGTGGATGAAATTTACGAACTTCTTCGCAAATCCGGATATAAAGTGGGCAAGTACCACGCAGGCAGAACAGATTCGAGCAGGGAGAAAACACAGGAAGGATATACATCCGGAAAAACAAATATACTTGTAGCCACAAACGCATTCGGGATGGGATTGGATAGTCCGAATGTACGTTTAGTCCTGCATTATCAGGTACCTTCTTCTTTGGAAAGTTATTATCAGGAAGCGGGAAGAGCCGGGAGAGACGGCAAAAATTCGGATTGTGTATTATTCTTTCTACCTGGCGATTTGAGTGTACAAAGTTTTCTTTTATCCAAAGAAGCAAATTATAAGGGAGGGGAAACATTACTCTCTCATGTAAAATCTTATGTAAGTTCTCCGGACTGTAGGCAAAAGATCTTATGCGATTATTTCGGAGAAGAAATTTCCAACTGCGGATCCTGTGATACTTGTGCTGACTCTGCATCCTCCCATTCAGCGAGACTTGCTTATACGGAAAGAGAAAGATTAAAAGCAGAAAAGAAGAAGGAGAAAGAATCCCATATCTTTGATGCGGACGAGATCAAATCGGTGGAAGGATTGATTTCGGAATATCCAGCTAAATTCGGAAAAAAAATCATCGCTGGAACATTAAGAGGGGCAAAATCGAAGGATATACTTCGTAGAAGATTAGATAAGTCCGAATATTATTCTTCTTTAAAACATGTGCCCGAAGAATCCATTCTTAAACTTCTCGAAGATTGGCAGAAGACCAAAAAACTTTCAGTCAAAGGAGATAAATATCCTAAAATTTATCTGACTGCATTCGGAAAACCTAAAGTATCTTCCGAAGATCCGGACAAACCTCGCAAAAAAGTACAACTTAGCGGAGACAGACTCATTCTAAACGAACTCAAAAATTTTCGGGACAGGATTGCTAGACGCAATAAATGGAAGAAGTTTATGGTGCTCCAAAATCCTGTACTCGTCAGGATCGTATCCCAAAAGCCGGAAAGCCTGGAAGACCTAATGGCAATCAAGGGCATGGGAGAAGCCAAAGTTAGACAATATGGGAAGGAAATTTTAGCTATTTTAGAGAAGTTTTAATCTTCTTATTATATTACGTTCTAAAAATCGCCTTGCATACAACCTAAAGTTTTTCTAATCTGACCAGCCAATCTGTTTCTTCCGATTTTATACATTAGGAAAACAATATGTTTCTGATCCGTCTTATTTTTCCGTATTTCAAGGTTTCTAAAACCAAAGCTTTAAACGAAGTAAATATCTGGCTTCAAAGTAAAGAGACAAAGGATTCCCTTCCTGCTACTGATTATATTCCTTTTATGGATAATTTAGCCTTCCAACAATACAAGGATAGGATCTCTAAGAAGATGGGGGTTCCGGAATCCGAATTGGAACTTTATAGATCAACGGAAAGGACTAAACTTTTATACAGACCGTTTTTTATACTATTCTTCATAGGGATGTTATATCTTGGGATCAATCTATTCTTAGAGATCCAACCTTATTTAGGAAAATCCAGATTGGAAAAACCGTTTATAGAAAATCTTCTCCCCTCCGGAAAAAAAGAATTAGTGGAGATGGACGGATCTTTTTGCAGGTACATGATCAATAATGCTTCCGAAATCGCAGAAGATTATTTTTATATTGGTTGGTATCTGTTCAGTATCGGATCCATCTGCACTTTTTTAGGATCAATCATGGATTCCAAACATCATGGAATTTTAAAGATCGCACTTCCATTCGTCGGTTTGTTTATATTAAGTATAGCCTGGAAAATATTCGATAATTCTAAATTAGCAGGACTCGCAGCAGGAAGATCCATGTTACATTATAACGAAGAGAAGGACTCTGACAAAAAATGTAGGCAAGAATGGGCTAATCTCAGGCAGGGAATTGCAAATTTAGTACCTTCGGGGATTGATTCGGGAGATACTTCCAAATAATCTATTTGTCCTACCCAGGCTTTTGTTGTGTGCTCTTAGAATAGAGAAGGAAATAGATCTTCTTCGTCTTCTAATTTAATCTGAGAATGTTTAGAAGAAGATTCCGGATGAGAAAGGCTTAGGCCCAAAAGACGGATCGGAAAAACTGCTTTACCAGATTCTAATATGAATTCTTCCAAAAGTTTTGATCCGATTCGATACAATTCGTTTTTATCCAGATACGAATAGTCTTCGGTGATACTTCTGGTTTTTTGAGTGAAGTCTGAAAATTTAACCTTCAAAGTGATTGTTTTTCCCGGAAATGGCTTTTGCAGTAATCTTCTCTCCAATTCTTCTGCAATATCCGATAGCTCTCTAAATATCTCGGAACTATTTTCTAGGTCTTTCGGAAAAGTAGATTCTGCTCCCAAAGATTTTCTTTCCCGATAAGGTTCTACCGGTCTATCATCCAAACCTCTACACACTGCGTAGAACCAACGACCCGATTTCCCGAAATTTTGGCCTAACATCTCCAAGCTTTTTTCCTTTAAGTCTTTTCCTTTTTTGATCCCGAGTGCATGCATTTTTTTTAATGTAACTTTTCCAATTCCTGGAAACACGGAAACATCCAAAGATTCTATGAATTGTTCTGCCTGTTCAGGGCGAACAATCGTCATCCCGTTAGGTTTGTTTTGATCCGTGGCAATCTTAGCTAGAAACTTATTAATGGAAACTCCTGCGGATGCCGTTAACTGAGTCTCTTCGAAAATTTTCTCTCTAATCTCTTTGGCAACCAAGCTTGCGTATGGAATATTTTTCTTATTTTGAGTGACGTCCAAAAATGCCTCGTCTAAGGAGAGCATTTCCACGAGGTCCGTGTATTCTAAAAATATCTGTCTAATCGTGGAGGATACTTTTCTGTATGCTTCGAAACGAGGTGTTACAAAGATCCCGGAAGGACAAAGCCTTGCTGCTTGGGAACAAGGCATTGCGGAACGAACTCCGAATTTTCTTGCCTCATAACTCGCAGCACATACTACCCCTCTGGAATCCGGAGGACCTCCAACAATGACCGGCTTGCCCCGATAACCCGGATTATCTCTTTGTTCTACGGATGCATAAAACGCGTCCATATCCACATGTAGAATTTTTCGAATCATCTTCTTCCATCTATACTAAACGGATATATAGAGTAGTCAAGTTTAATCCGAGACCCTTAGATACGTTAAAACATATACCGACTTTGTACCATTCTTCTTTAAGATCCTGCTTGCCTCGTTCACACTTGCACCGGTAGTAAAAACATCATCCAGTAATAATATCCGAGACGGACAACGATTCTTCCATTTTTCTTTGATTTCCCAAGCAGAATAAGCGTGGAAGAATCTTTCCGAAAAACTTTTACCCGCCTGCCTTTCCGGACTCGTTTTTATCAAGGGATCTATTAAAGGAATTCCTAATATTCTTTTCGATTCTTCATACAACCTTTTATTCGGAGAGAATGGCCTCATAACCGGATTGAAAATTTTGTTTTTAGAATAGCTAGGAAGAAGGATACAAGCATCAAGATCCAAAGTTTTAAGCCGCCTTAGAGTCCTTCTGATTCCCAAAGAAAGAAAAATGGACACAGGATATTCATGATTCGATTTTAGCTTGTTCAATAGTTCTCCGAGAAGATCATTTCTATCCCTAAGACTATACACTTTAGTGAAAAATATATTCCGAGAATCGCAGAATCCGCAAACCACAGATATATCTGATAATGGAGAAAAGCATACATTACATCTGGCAGAAGGTTTGGAAGTCCGGACAGCATTGGTGCATCTCTTGCAAAGACCGATTTTTAAGGAAAAGAAGTCTTCTCTGCCGCAAATTCCGCAAAGTAAAGGAAAGAAGAAATCCAAAACTCGAAGAAAGAATAATGATCTCATAAAATAGGCGGTTGTTAGATATGTCAAACCGCGCGTATTTTTTCTCAATGGAAAGATCTGAAAAACTTGATAGACACATGATATTGCTTTCCTATTCAAAGAATTGAAAAATTAGAACACCTTTTACTCAACTTCGCTTAATAAGTTATTGCCTATCGAATAAACATCCGTTCCAATAGGCACGTTATGGGAAGCTCCAACATAAGAATCTGCTTATTATTCCTTTTAGTATCTTCTCCCATAATCGAATTATTTTCAGAACAGCAAACGATTTACATGAGGAACGGGCAGATATTACGCGGAGAAGTCATCCAACAAACTGCGACAACAATGCAGATCAAAATGGAAGATGGTAAGGTTAAACAACTCAATAAAAAAGAGATCCAAAGAGTTAGCTACAAAGAACCTACAGCTCAAGAAAAGAAGGAATCGGAGGAAAAAATAAAACAGCAAAGTACAATTGTGGAAGAACCACCTCCACCAACACCTGAACCTACCAAAAAATCCGAACTTGAAGGTGACAAAGGAGCAAGCCCCTATACAATCGACCAAGCTAAAAGAAAGGATCTAGAGATCTATTTTGGAGCGGGACTTGGAACATATCGACCTGCTACAGAAAATTATTTAGATCATGTAAGTGCAAAAGCGGGCAATCTAACCGGTGCTACTCCTATGCAGGTAGACGATCCTGCATACAAGCGAGGTCTTGCTTATAGTCTGGGGGCAATCTATTATTGGAAAAAATTCGCATTCGGATTCGCTGCTAATCACTTCGCTGGAAAAACATCGGAAAGAATGACTGTGTATGGAGGAAATTCTATTCTTCAGGAATTTCATGGCACATTTCCAGAAAGACAAAATTCTTTGAAGTTAGATGTCTCTTATCTGGCTTTTAGTAATCAAAGATTGGATATAAGGCCTAGTTTCGGATATTCACAATTCTGGGGCAAAACGGTAGATAATAACACTACAGCTAACGAGTATTATGCGAACTCATTGGTTTCGGTAATGAAATTTAATTATGATTTTTTAGAGATTTTAAAGGGACCTTCGGTTGGGATAAAAGCGACAATTCGTTTCGGAGAAAGATGGGAGGATCGGGTTGAACTTCATTATTTATCTCTTACTGGGGCTCAGTACGTTGGCGCAGTCAACAATACTGCCACTACAGACGGCACTTACTTTGATTATTACCGATCCGATCTAACCACAACTTGGACGGCAAAAGGATTCAATTTTTCTAATAAACTATTCTATCGTTGGACCTATACGATTTCTTTTTGGGTGGGGATACAATTATTCGAATGGAAATATTCAATAAACTCTATGGGGCAAAGATTTCAAGGACTCGGAGATATAACATCACCTCCCACGTTAGACGTAGTCATTCTCAGCAATCTAATGTTACAAACCGTAGCAAAATCAACAGCTGCCGCAAATAGAGCATCTTCTTTAGAATTCGGAGTGATGAAAAGATTTGAGTTTTCTCAATAATCGAAATTTATCTGTGAAGCTAAATTAAGAACATTAAATTATTGCCTCAATCCCTTTGAGATACAGAATACGTCGAAAATGAAATTGTGTCGTTTCAGATCCCTTCTTATAATTATTTTCCTATTTCTACCCATCGTTTCCTTGTTCGCTGAAATGAAGACCATCTATTTAAAAAACGGTCAAATCATTCGTGCAGAAATATTACAGCAAACTGCAACAAGCATGTCGATCAAAACATCGGAAGGAAAAACGATCCAATTAAACAAGTCCGAGATTAATACTGTAAGTTTCAATGAGCCTGTTAAACCTCCCAAAGAGGAGGAAAAAAAACAGGCACAAATAGAACAAACGACTGCTCCTATAACTGCAGAAGCCCCAAAGCCAATCGTAAACTTTCATATAGACCAATTAAAACGAAACGATTTAGAAATCACCTTCGGCTTAGGAGCAGGAAGATATTCTCCTGAAACCCAGGAATTACCTGTGCAGATCCAAAGCAAAGTTGGATTAGCTTCCGGGACACTTCCTACAATAATCGATAAGCCAACACACTCTCCGAAATTATCCGAGACGTATGGAGCCATCTACACTTGGAAAAGATGGTCGGGAGGAATTACCGGATCATATCTAGGAAACAGAAGCACATACAATAGTCATTCTTATGCGAGCGGAATGATTTACAGTAATGGAAGTTTTCCGGAAAGACAAAGCTCTTTAAAAAACGAATTGTCTTTTCTTGCTTTTACAAATGATAGATTCGATTTAAGGCCTACAATCGGATACCAATACTTCTGGGGACAATCTCAAGATTCAAATTTATCCACATCTTATTATATAGATACAGGACTGTATTTATATTCTCAAGGTGCAATGAATTTTAGCGAAACACTTAAAGGATATACGATCGGATTAAAAGCCACCATTCGTTCGGGAGAAAGATGGGAAAATAGATTAGAATATCATAATCTAACCTTGTCCGGACACCAGGATGGAAGTATAGTATCTTTCCTTGTCCCTACAAATCTCTCACAGGTAGCATTTGTTAAACAAGGGCAGAATGTCTCTTGGGACGCACAAGGTTTCCAGCTTCTCTATAGATTGGTTTATCGAGTCACCCCTACAATTTCCGTTTACGCAGGATTTCAATTTTACGAGTGGAAATATAGTTTAAATTCTTATTCCCAAACTACCTTTTCTTCCAAGGACGGGTTGATAGGAGTTGATTTGAGTAATCCGGGCGCGTATCTAGTGCAGCAAAAGTTAATGGAAGCAGTCGGAAAAACGATCAATTCCGAAAGTAGATCTGCAATTTTGGAATTTGGCGTAATGAAAAGATTTGAGTTTGTGGCTCAGTAAGATTGTCTAATCAGCAGGACTACTTTTTCTCCAGTGCCCTGCGAATAAAAGACATCATACCTTTTACAACCTTCTCATCGTTATCAAAGTCTTTTCCCAAATAGACCTTCATTCTTTCACGATAATATTCAGTTGCATAAGAGAATTGAAGTATCATAAAAAGATTATCTATACAGAAGGCAAAAATTTTCTCATCCACTTCTTTGCCGACGGATCCGGACTTTTTTGCTTCTGCCAATAAGGAAGTATATACCTTGGCAGAAACACTTTCCATATCGGAGGAAAGTCCTCGGATCAACTCGGAATTTCCTTCCGCAGTGATCTCATTGTATAAACGAATTATATCTCGATTTTCTCTGGAATGTTTTTGAATAATTCTTAGGATTCTTTCGATCTTACCGAAAAGATCACTTTCTTCACTTAGGACTTCTTCAAGAGTTTTTTCGAGCTGATGAATCCCATAACCGACGGCTGTAAGAAAAAAATCCTCTTTTGTATCAAAGTATTTGTATAATGACCCAACGCTGATTCCGGCCTTCTTCGCGATAATATTAGTGTTCGCATTATTGAAACCTCGGTTTGCAAATTCTGCGATCGCTACGGAAAGTATCCTGGTTCTTTTTTCTTCCGGGATCTTATCAAAAGTATCTCTATTGTATTTTGAAGCGGTAAATTCAGCCACAGTACTTCCCTATATTTACTACCTGAGCGGTATCTTATCTCCGGAATACGGAAAATTTTCCCGGAAGTGTCTTTTCTGCATTTTCTAGTTGACAGTGAGTGAGTATTCACTCACTGTCAACCTATATTCCGTAAAAAAAGGAAAAAGATATGTCCACCGGCTTCGCAATTACCCAATACCCAGACGTAAAAGGGGTTTATAAACAACTTCATGACCTAATTCGCCAGCCAATTCGGTCCATTAAGAAGAATGAAATGGAGAAGTACCTTCAGGAATATTTCGAAAAAAAATGCTCTAAATCCAAAACTATGATCGCAGAAGCGTCAGAGTATATTCCTGGCGGAGTGCAGCATAATCTTGCTTTCAACTACCCCTTCCCTCTCGTTTTCACCAAAGCTTCTGGGGCACATTTATACGATTTGGACGGGAACAAATATATAGACTTCCTACAAGCTGGAGGACCAACCGTTTTAGGAAGTAACCCTTCTAATATTCGTAAGAAGGTTGTCCAACTTCTAGAAACCACAGGACCTGTGACCGGTTTATTCCATGAGTATGAGTTAAGACTTGCGGAGAAGATTGTGGAGCATATGCCTTCTGTGCAGATGTTCCGTATGTTGGGATCAGGAACAGAAGCTTGTATGGCTTCTATCCGAGTAGCAAGACTTGCCACTAAAAAGAAAAATATAGTGAAGATGGGCGGAGCGTATCATGGTTGGAGTGATCAGCTTGCTTACGGGCTTCGTCTGCCAGGCACCAGACATTTCGAGTCCCACGGAATTCCTAAACATGTTTTCAAATATACCCAAGAATTCTACCCGAATGATCTAAACGCATTAGAAAGAACCTTAAAGAGAAACCGCTGGAGAGGCGGTACTGCTGCAGTTATTCTAGAACCGATTGGCCCGGAAAGCGGAACCCGCCCTATTGATATGGACTTCAATAAAGGAGTCAGAGAGCTTTGCGACAAATATGGAGCATTAATGATTTTTGATGAAGTTGTTACTGCATTCCGTATCGGCCTAAGTGGTGCACAAGGTTATTACGGAGTTAGTCCAGATCTTACCGTATTCGGAAAAGTAGTTGCAGGTGGTTATCCTTCCGCAGGTGGATTGGGTGGAAAGAAAGAATACATGAAGTATCTTTCTGCAGGACTGCAAACCGGCGTAAAAAAGGCTCTCATCGGTGGAACCATGGCTGCCAACCCTCTCAGCTCTGCTGCGGGTTATTATACTCTGTTAGAAATCGAAAAGCAAAAGGCCTGCGAAAAAGCGGGAAGAGCGGGAGACAGGATCACTGCCGGTTTACAAAAGTTGATTAAGAAGTATAATCTACCTTTCGTAGCATTCAACCAAGGATCCATCTGCCATCTGGAAACAGTCGGGACCATGCTTTTAGAGATCGATATCAAAAAATTCTGGAAGATCAAGTCCACGATCAAAGAAGCTCATACTCGCAAAAAAGCGATGGAAGAAATGGGCGCAGCTTACATGGCAGAAGGTATCGTTACCTTGGCAGGAAGCCGTTTGTATACAAGTGCTGCTGACACCGATGCAGTGATCGACGACGCATTAAAAAGATTCGAAAGAGTTTTCCAAAAAGTCGAAGGTGTATAAACTTTAGGTCCGCCGAATAGGAGAAGAATATGGAAATAAATAAAGCCCAAAAAACCGTTCGAGATGCTGGAATCCGACTTCTTAAGTCGGGTCTAATCGCAAGGACTTGGGGAAATATCAGCCAACGTATCGATGAAAATTATTTCGCGATCACTCCGACTGGTAGGACTTATGATGATCTAACTCCGGAAGAGATCGTACAAGTGAACATTGATGATTTAACTCATATCGGAAAGATCAAACCTTCTTATGAGAAAGGACTTCACTCCGCCGCTTATAAACTTCGCCCAAATATCGGTGCAGTAATCCATACTCACCAATTACAAGCCGCAGTGGTAGCAGCCGCGAGAAAGGATGTTCCAGTTCTAAATCCGCAGATGAAAAAGATCATCGGAGGACCGGTGCTATGTACCGACTATTCTCTTCCAGGAACCAAAAAATTGATCCGTATGGCAATCCATGCTTTGGATAAATCAGGAAGTAAAGCTGTACTTCTCGCAAACCACGGAACACTTTGTGTAGGAAAAGATATGGAAGACGCATTTCAAGTTGCGCTCGAATTAGAAAGAGTCTGCCAACTATTCATCGAGAAAGAATTCTTAAAAGTTTCCGGTTACAAAAAAGGAGACAGAGATTCCATCCGCTCTTGGTATCTCAAAAATTATGGACTGGTGAAAACAGCATGAAAGCTCCGGATAGCCCGATAGATCTTCAAAAATTTCTGCCTCAATTAGTAAAGGAAGGAATCTTAGCAAAGAACGGATGTGCTAGCGTGAAAATCGGAAAAAGTATCTGGATCACTCCTAAAAAAGCGGATCTAAATACGATTGGTAAAAAAACAAAGAATGCTCTTCTTGAAATTCCTTTGGAAGGAAATCATACCTTTCCGAAGGACATTCCAGACGAAGCTGTTCAACATCTTTCTCTATATTTAGCAAGACCCGAATTCAGCGTTATCTTTCATTCCACTCAAGAGAATGTGATGACCTGCTCTATGGCGGGAGAAACTGTTCGCCCCTACTTGGATGATATGGCCCAAATCGTGGGACCTAATGCAAAAGTTGTCCCTAACTCAAGCGACGATAAAGGTCTGAAAAAAATTGTCTCCGCTATAGGAAGAAGGAACGCTGTATATCTTCAGAATGCGGGAGCCTTATGCGCTCATAAAAGTCTGGATGATGCTCATGCAGTCTGTATGGTTTTGGAAAAAGCAAGTAAGGCTTTCGTAGAATCTCGAATCCTAGGCGGTGGAAAACCAGTTCCTTGGTTAGAAGCAGAAGCAATCCGGTTTGTATATCAGAGAAAATATTCTAAACAAGCAGAGAAAAACCGAGGATAGAGAACCTTTTTTGTGTTCTTGTTCTAAGAGAGATCTACAGTAGATCTGGATTTGTTTGAGGATGGCCCCACCCTCTTTTGGGTGGGGGCCGGAGCGTAGCGGTGGAAATTTTTACACTCCCCATCCCCCTATCACAAAACAATATCTTCCGCAACTAAAATTCGCCATCTTCATCTTGTTGGAATTCCAACAAGCGAGGGGCTAAAATATTCATTTACAATCCAATCTTCATTCTTCTGATCACTCGCTCTCAGACTGTCTCACTTCCCAGACGACTCCAATCTCTTACTTAGATCTTCCAAATAAGTTTTCATAGTAGCGTCATGACCGAATACGAATTTAGAAAGTACTCTAAACAAAGGATTCGTCACAAAACCTTTTTCGGTAATTTTCAGTTTAGTATTCGAACCATCCGGACTAATCTCGAATTCCCAACCTCCACCAAAAGGGAGGTCTTCGTTTAGAATTTTCGTCTTTAAATAATTCGGAGAACGTTCTTCTATAATTCCAAAACGGATATTATTTCCATGAGAATCTGATTCTGTCCAAATCATATTGGATTCAATTTCCACAGATTTCAGACCGCTTCTCCAACCCTGATATTCATGAACATTACGAATGATCTTGTATATACTTTCAGAAGAAGAAGAAAAATTTTTCTCCACACTTGCAACATGATCCTTCGGAAGTAAATATCCAGAAAGCACAAGTAAAACTATTAAACAGATCACACTCAGTAGAATGATCCCCGCGATTTTCATTTACCATCTCCCTCCATTTTGATTAAGTGAAATATAAGTATCTATAAACTTCTTTAATTATAAAACAATTTCAAAAAACTTAATTTGAGCACAGTTATTTCTTGTTACAGAAAATATAGAAAGTCCATAAATTTCCATTCTATCAAATAATACTTGGAACTCCGGATGAGAATAACTATCTTGCTCGCCCATGAAGAGAATACAAAAATATATAATTGGCCTCGGTGCTATCTGCATTTTCGCCTGCAGTCCGGAAAAAAATATATCTCCGGAACTGATCGGCCTACTTGGAGATCAACCGAATCCGAATTCTGGATCTGCATATTCCATTTTGGAATCAAATCACACTATTTCTAATACCCATAGCTTGGATTATACATACAACGAATTGGAAAGGAAGATTTTAGTTGGAGACAAAACTTATAACGGAGTCACTGATAAAATTTTCTTGGATGGTTTAGGGAGAGAAGTTTCCTTCCGCGGGTTCAATATCTCAGGAAATGTAAAACTTGTTCAACACGGTTTCAAACCTTTTGCAAACGATTCGGATGCGGAGATTGCGTTTAATAGATTGGGTAAGACCACCGGATCCAATATGATCCGATTCACGATTGCTTGGGAAGGAACTCATCCTTCTGTGAACACGATCAATTATTCTTATTTGGATGCTGTCATTTCTCAAATGAGAAAAGCTATTTCAAAAAAGATGTATATCCTGTTAGATTATCACCAGGATCTTTATTCCAGGCATTTATTTAATAAAAACTCCTGGCATACCGGAAATGGTGCCCCTTCTTGGATTATCTCCGGGAGTTCTTATCCTTCCGAATATTGCGGGATTATCTGCGCGACTTGGAGTCAGAACAATCTTACAAACGAGGCGGTCCGCAAAGGTTTCCGTAATTTCTGGAACAACACAGCCATTTCAACTTCATCCGGAACAAGATATGTGCAGACAGAATATCTCTGGCAAATTGGAAAGACAACCGCGTATATTAAAGAAAAATTAAGTTCTGAAGAATTCGACTATATAGTTGGATTAGATCCTTTTAACGAACCTGTAGATGGAGGAATGGAAGGTTTAAGTCCCGCCCAATGGGACAATCAAAAACTTTGGCCTTTTTATAGAAAAGTAAGGGAAACTCTTACTCAAAATGGATGGCAGAATAAACTAGTATTCGCGGAACCTTTGGTATTTTGGAACACAAATGTAGGTGTAGTAGCTCCTGCAACGGGTGGAGGACATTTGACAACGTTGCCGGGAGAGGGATTCGCATTCAATTCTCACTTTTATGATGCTGGAAGAATGGGAACAGATCTGACCGGTATAGACAATGCCACATATTTCAAATACTTGGACGAGATTCGAAAAGAGGCAAGGTTTTTGAATATTCCATCCTTCTTAAGTGAATTCGGGATGTGGTTAAAAGGTGTTGGAGCAAAAGATACGCCGAGAATGATCAATGCTGTCTACCAAGCCATGGAAATTTCAGATAAGACCCAATCGACCAAGACTAGATTCGCAGACTTTTACAACCCTATCATATCCGGAACACAATGGCATTGGGATTATTATTATGATAAACATAATGAATATATGAACGGGAACAGTTCGAATCTGATCACTACCAAGGATGCTTGGAATAATGAAGACTTCTCTGTAATCGGAAATTACGGAACAAACTTCAATATGGATTATCATGTGATCCAAAGAGCCTATGTAAGGAAGATCCAAGGGCGAGCAATCAGTTCACATTATAATGCGATCGGATTCGATACTTGGAATAATATATTTGCTTGGGCTGCTATCAAAACCGTTCAGAATGGAACAAGATACTTCGGAGATAAAAGATTTATCTTAGTAGTTTGGAAAGGAAGGAATTCGGACGCTCCTACTGAAATTTACTTACCCCCTCATTTTAATAGAAACGATATTGTTCTAATCACTGAAAAACGTATCTATAATAAGCAGATCCCAGGAACCTTCTTACAAGAATCGAACGAAGCTATCTTAACAGATGATAGAAATAGAGAAAGTGGATCAGGAAATCTGGCATTGATTTGGGATGATCCCGATCCGGATGAAGATATGAATGAAACAATACATTATGCACTTTTGGTAGATGGATTAGGTACTACGTTTGATATCCAAGCATTACAGACTATACAAGCTGGTCTGAATATTCGGATCCAAAACGAAAAGAAGAGTCCGATTTACTTTACTGGTAAAATGACTTATGGTGGTTATCCGGCCGAACAATAAAATAAAGTAATAAATTGCGAGATTGTTTTTAAAGAGGCCACTTACTTTTCTCTTATTTTTTTCCGTCTTAAGTATTTGGAAGCGGGATTATATTTTTACAAGTATTCTACATTCTGTAAAAAATTTGTAGATGATACGTTCAAAAATATATTCACTAATCCAAATACTAGAAGGCGATATCCAGAAGAGGCCGATTAGGGATGGAAGAAAAAAAGGAACTCATCACGGAGAGAATTATAGCCTCCGGTCCACTGACAATCAATCGGATCCGATTCGGCTTAGCAGGATTATTTCTGCTTTCCCTCGCCGCTGCATGGACCCAGAGCTCTGCGGTTCAAAATGCCGCATATCTCCTGGGAACAGGCTCCATGCTGGGCTATGCGTTCTATAATTTTTACTGCTACAAAAAATTCGGCAAAATACCTCCCATGGTCGGTAAGGTTTCCGTACTCGCAGACATAGTCGTTTTGTCTGTGGTCATGTTCGTAGCGTCCTGGACAGATCGAAACATGGCTTCCGGAGTAATCCGCCAGATCATTTTATACGCGATCAATATGATCTTCATCGTGTATTCCGTATTATTATTATCACCTACGGTCGCAAAACTTTCAGGAATTTTCAGTGTAGTCGGACAAGGGCTCGTGATCCTAAATACAATCTTCAGAGGAGTTGAATTCACTGAGGATGAACTTAAAGTAATTTCTCCCGGATATGCATCTATATCGGAACAATCCTTAAAGTTAGTATTTTTAGCGGTTGTATCATATATTACCCGAAGTGTTATCCTGATCTTCCGCAAGATAGGTGCGGTAGAAGAAGAATACGCGAACACATTAGAGCAAAAAGTCGACGAAAGAACGATAGAAGTCACTAAGAGAATGGAAGAAATCCAAGCTCTGAAGGTCCAGCAGGACGGAGATTATTATCTCACTTCTCTCTTGAGTAAACCGCTCATGACAAACTGGAATACTTCCCAAGATGTGAGCACTATCTTTTACATAGAACAAAAGAAGAAGTTCACTTTCAAAAATAGAGAATCCGAACTAGGCGGGGATATTTGTATTAGTGGAAATCTTCTGTTCGGATCTGAGAGAGAAAAATGGACCTTCTTCTTAAATGGAGATGCAATGGGAAAATCCCTCCAAGGAGCGGGTGGAGCGATCGTCCTCGGAACTGCAGTGAATAATATTCTCACCCGTTCCGCGAGCCATGGAAAGGTCATAGAGGCAGACCCACAGACCTGGATGTTACAAACGCATAGAGAACTGGATGAAATATTCAGAACATTCGACGGGACCATGATGGCTTCCGCAATCTTCGGATTGATTCATGATAAGACCGGAAAAATACTCATACTGAACGCCGAACATCCTTGGCCCGTGTTATTCAGAGACGATCGATCTTCTTTCTTGGCTCCTGAACTTTCTGCATGGAAATTAGGATCTCCGTTCGGAGCGAATATTAAAATTCATGAATCTTATCTGCAACCAGGCGACGTTCTATTCTTAGGTTCAGACGGAAGAGACGATATCAATATCAGTGCAGATGGAATCAACTGGAGAATGAATGAGGACGAGCACCTATTCGTTCGTATCGTAGAAGATTCCAAAGGAGATCTGGATACGATTGCAGGCAAATTACACGGAGTAGGGGTAATTGCGGATGACCTTTCTCTTATGCGTATCGGTTATAAAGAATTGATAGATCCGGAACATCCCAAATATAACGATGCAGTAGCAAAGTACAACCAAGCGAAACAACATTTAGCGAAAAAAGAAGTACCTATCGCCCTAGAACTTCTAGAATTATCTTGGAACTTGGCTCCAAATTTTAAAGAATCCGCGAGACTAATTGGCCAGATCTATTACGATAAAAAAGAATTTTCCAAAGCATCTAAATGGTTGGAACGATATCTGAACTTGGATTCTGAATCCCATAATATCTGGTTCTTATTATCCTTATGTTATAAACATATGAAGGAATTCCAACGTGCTGCAGACGCAGCGGAGAAGGTCAGGCAAACTCAACCTCACCGTTTAGCCAATCTAATAAATCTTTCAGACAATTATAGACTTTTGAATAAATTCAAAGACGCAAGATCGGTATTAGAAAAAGCAAAAGAATTAGACGGAGAAAGTGCACTCGTAGGTAAGCTGGACGAGTTTTTGAAATCAAAAGGTTTCTGAAAAATCTTAAACGCAAACAACAAACACACGACTTAGATCTTTAAAATCACGATTATCCCCTTTGCCTCTAAAAAGAAAAAACCCCGATGCTGTTTCCAACACCGGGGCCCACATATCTCCCATCTCTTCGGGGATTGTATATATTATTTTTTCTTCTTAGGAGCGGCTTTTTTAACCGCTTTTTTTGGAGCCGCAGGCTTCTTAGCTGCTTTAGCTTTAGGAGCTGCTTCTTTTTTAGGAGCTTTTTCCTTTTTAGCCGGAGCAGGTGCTGCCGCTTTTTCCTTTTTAGAGTCGGAAATAGCCTCTCTCTTATCTTTGATTTCTTTGATAAGAGTCGGACGATCCTTTCTGTTAGTGAGTTCTAAAATTCCTACTTCGGAATTGTCAGAAGCTCTGTTGATCATTTTTAGAATTCTAGTGTATCCGCCGTTAGTATTTGCATAACGAACTGCGATATCTTCGAAAAGTTTCGTAACGATATTACGATCCTTTACTCTTTTTAAAACTTCACGTTTATTGTGAAGTGCAACCGCAGGAGCGATATCAGTCGCAAGATTTCTTTTCGCTCTGGTGATGATCTTTTCAGCGTGAGAACGAACCACTTTCAATTTTGCTTGAGTAGATTCAATTCTCTCGTACTTGAAAAGACTAGTGATCATGTTATTGATCAAAGCGTCTCTATGACCTTTTTCGCGGTTGAGATGTTTTACTTTATTTCTTTTGTTCATGTTAGAAATCTCTCATTCCGAACGAAAGTCCTAAACCAGCAAGTTTAGACTTAAGTTCTGCGAGACCTTGCTCGCTATAATGTTTGGATTTGGACATCTCTTCTTCGGATCTTTTTACTAGATCTCCAACGAAGTCGATTTCCAAACTGCGAAGAACGTTTAGGGAACGTACAGAAAGTTCGAGCTCTTCCACGTGTTTGGAAAGGGAAGCTTTCAACTTCTCGTCCGCTTCGTCTAACTCGTCTTCTTCTTCCTCTAATTCTTCTTCGAAGTTGATGAATACTGTAAGGTGTTCTTTTAGGATTTTAGCTGCTTGAGCGACTGCATCCTCAGGAGAAATGGATCCGTCTGTCCAAACTTCCAGAGTCAGTTTTTCATAATCGGATCTCTGAGCCACACGGGTCTCGGAAATTTCGAAAATTACTTTTTGAACTGGAGAGAAGATAGAGTCGATAGGGATAGTTCCAAGAACTTCTATATCCTTCTTCTTATCTTCTGCTGGAACGTATCCTCTTCCTCTTTGGATTTCCAGATCCAATACAAGGTTCGCATCTTCATTCAAAGTTGCGATATGTAGATCTGGGTTCATGATTTCGATGGAAGAATCCACAGCCAGGTCTCCAGCTCTGAAATATCCTGCACCTTTCAATTCCAAATGGATAACTTTACTTTGGTCCTTGTCCTCAGGCTCGTATTTGATACGAACTTGTTTGAGGTTTAGGATGATACGAGTAACGTCTTCAGCGACTCCTTCGATATAAGAGAACTCATGGTTCACACCTTCGATACGAAGAGCGGAAATTGCCGCTCCTTCGATGGAAGACATGAGAGTTCTACGAAGAGAGTTTCCGATTGTGGTCGCAAAACCGCGCTCGAAAGGCTCCGCTACGAATTTTCCGTAGTTCGGAGTATTCGCTTCCGTAGTAAATTCGATCTTTTTGGGACGTTTAAATCCTTTGAGTAAACTTTTTAGAGACACTTAGAAACCCTTCCCAATAAAATTACTTGGAGTACAACTCCACGATCACCTGCTCTTTCACTGGAATGTCGATATGATGACGTTCCGGCAAAGACAGAATTTCTCCTGAAAACTGAATGAAATCAGAAGACACCCAAGAAGGAATATTATTCAGAGATTGAGCCAATTGGATATTCTGGGTAATAAAACCAGAAGTTCTAAATTTAGGTTTGATCTCGATCTTATCGCCTACTTTCAAACGGAAAGATGGAATATCCACTTTCTCTCCATTTACCAGAATATGGTTGTGAGCGATAAAATTTCTCGCCTGACGTCTAGTCACTGCGAAACCTAAACGATATACAACGTTATCTAATCTTCTTTCCAAAAGTTGGAGAAGAATCTCACCGGTTACACCGTGAGCGTGAGACGCTTCTTCGTAAAGGCTACGGAATTGTTTTTCTAAAAGTCCGTAAGCTCTTTTCAACTTCTGTTTTTCACGAAGCTGAGAACCGTACTCGGAAACTTTCGGTTTCCTTTTTGGTTGCATTCCAGGAGGTCCCTTTTTGTGGAACTTATCTCTGTTGAAAGTAAAACTGGATTTGAGGTAAAGGTTAACACCTTCTCTCCTCATTAGTTTAACGACAGGTCCTCTATATCTTGCCATATTATTCCTACCTTAAACCCTTCTTCTTTTGCGGGGACGACAACCGTTATGCGGTAAAGGTGTAACGTCTTTGATCATTTTAATAGAAAGTCCACGAGCTACTAAGGAACGGATCGCAGATTCGCGTCCGATACCTGGGCCGGAAACCAGAACGTCTACTTCAGCCAAACCGGTAGAATCGATCGCCTTCTCAGCTGCATTCCCCGCAGCGATCTGAGCCGCATACGGAGTAGATTTTTTGGATCCACGGAAACCCATAGCACCAGCGGTTGACCAAGCCAGAGTGTTTCCTGCCAAGTCGGTGATGGTGATAATGGTATTGTTAAAAGAAGCGGTGATATAGACCTTTCCGCGAGGAACGACCTTTTTCTCCTTCTTCTTAACCTTTTTCTCTTTTTTGCCTTTTTTATCTTCAGCCATGATTACTTAGTCACCTTCTTCTTATTGGCAACGGTCTTCTTAACACCCTTACGAGTACGGGCATTCGTTCTGGTTCTTTGACCACGAACAGGAAGACCTCTTCTATGACGCAGGCCTCTGTAACATCCGATATCCATCAATCTTTTGATATTGAGTTGATTTTCGGAACGAAGATCACCTTCTACCTTGATACTTTCTTCGATCGCTTTTCTGAGAGCAGCCTCTTGAGTGTCGGTTAGATCCTTCACTCTGATTGCCTCGTCTACCCCCGCCTTAGCGAGAAGTTTGCGAGAAGTGGATCGGCCGATTCCGTAAATATACGTCAGACCAACAACGATTCTTTTTTCTCTTGGAAGATCGATACCTGCGATACGAGCCATGATTATGCTTGCCTTTGCTTGTGTTTAGGGTTGGTGCAAATCACTCTGATCACACCTTTTCTTCTGATAACTTTGCAGCTAGTGCAGATTTTTTTTACGGAAGTTCTTACTTTCATAACGGTTCCTATTTTTTGCGGTAGGTAATTCTACCCTTGGTCAAATCGTAAGGAGAGAGTTCCACGGTGACTTTGTCGCCCGGAAGGATCCTGATATAATGCATTCTCATTTTGCCGGAAATATGAGCCAAAACTTTATGACCATTTTCCAGCTCCACGCGGAACATAGCGTTTGGGAGAGGTTCCAAAACGGTACCGTCCACGGTGATTGCATCTTCTTTCGCCAAGTTAAGCTAACTCCTTCTCGATGAGTTTTGTGACTGTATCCAAGTTACCTACTCCGTTTACACGAGAGAGGTTTCCTTTTGCAGCATAGTAGTCCAATAACGGAAGAGTCTTTTTGTTATAAGTTTCCAAACGACTCTTGATCGTTGTTTCGTTGTCGTCTGAGCGACCTTCAATTTCCGCACGTTTTAATAAACGTTCCAGAAGTTCTTGATCAGGAACTTCTAGATTGATCGCTCTCTTGATTTTCAAACCTTCTGTGCTTAGGATTTTATCCAAAGCATCTGCTTGCTCTACAGTTCTTGGAAATCCATCCAATAAGAATCCGTTTTTGCAATCAGGCTCTACAAGACGATCTTTGATAATGCCAATAACTACTGAATCCGGAACTAAATCTCCGGCATCCATATATCTCTTTGCCTCCAATCCCATTTGGGTTCCGTTTTTAACGGCAGCTCTCAGAATATCTCCTGTAGAGATCTGAGGAATTCCCAAAGTGTCGCAAAGTATCTTTGCTTGGGTGCCTTTACCAGCACCCGGAGGGCCCATGAAAATGATAGAATTCATTTTCTTAAGACCTTCCCTTGATCTTAGTTTTTTTCAAGAAACCGTCGTAGTTTCTCATCAGCAATTGGGACTCTAATTGTTTCAGAGTTTCCAAAGCCACCCCTACCATGATCAATAGAGAAGTTCCTCCGAAGGTGTAAACCAAAGATCCACCACCGGAGTTAGTTCCTAAATTCAAGAAACGAATAATAATATAAGGAGCTAATGCAAGTCCTGCTAAGAAAACTGCACCAGGAAGAGTGATCCTATTTAGGACCTTCTCAATATATTCCTTAGTATGAGAACCTGGACGAATTCCAGGAATGAATCCATTATACTTACGAAGATTCTCCGCAAGTTCTCCCGGATTGAATTGGATCGCAGTATAAAAATATGCGAAGAACACGATGAGTGCTATATACACAAAGAAGTAGAACGCAGCGTGATACCAAGTCTGAGAGAATGGGTTCAGATAATCCAATAGAAGAACCCAGCCCGCCCAATTAGGAAGCTCGGAGATCTGTTGGATGATCGTTTGAGGAAAAAGTAATAAAGAAGAAGCGAATATGATCGGCATTACGCTCGCGCCATTCACTTTGAAAGGAATGCTTTGAGACTTAGCTTGGACCATTTTTCTTCCCACCATTTGTTTTCCATACTGCAAAGGCACCTTACGGACACCTTGAGTAAGAAGAACAGTTAACGCGATGAGTAGAATGAATAAAAGAAGAAGAATGATAATATTCAGTCCGTCTACGAAGTTCTCACGGAACAACTGAGCTACGGAAACTGGAAGACGTCCTACGATACCAGCGAAGATCAAAAGAGAAATACCGTTACCGATCCCTCTCTCAGTGATTTGTTCACCGAGCCAGATTAAAAGAACTGTTCCAGTAGTGATGGATAATAGAGCGATAAAGAAGAACCAAGATTCAACAGACGAGTGGATCAGACCCGGGTGAAGAGCAGGTGCATTGTCTGCTCCATAAGACCAACGTTGAGCCAAACGGATAACTGCTAAAGACTGCACTCCGCAAAGCAGAATGGTTCCGTATTTGGTGTACTGACTGATCTTCTTACGACCTTCTTCTCCTTCTTTTTGAAGTTTTTGTAAAGAAGGCACAAGCACCATCACTAACTGCATAATGATGGAAGAAGAAATATAAGGCATGATCCCTAATGCAAAGATGGAGAAGTTTAGAAGAGCTCCTCCCGCGAACATATCGAACATTCCTACAAGTCCTTCGGCTGCATTTGCATCCAAAGCGATTGCGGAAACTACCTTAGGATCGATACCAGGAATAGTAATATGAGTTCCGAGACGGAAGAGTAAGAGCATGCCAAGAGTAAAGAAAACCTTGTTTCTCAATTCTGGAATTTTGAAGATATTTGCGATCGAAGTCAGCATATTGCTTTGTTCTCTTTCCTTATTTCCTGGTCATTACCCTTTCGGGCAAAAGGGACTCAAAGGTTTCCCCGAGTCCCTTCTTAAACATTAAAGATTCGTTTCAGCCAAACGGTCAAACAGACGCTGGAATTAAGCTTCTTTAGAAGCTAATTCGGAACGAAGTTTTACAGAACCGCCCGCTTTCTCTATCTTTGCTTTGGCAGAAGCGGAAAAACCATCCGCTACTATATGAACCGCTTTTGTGATCTCACCGGTTCCCAAAATCTTGAAAAGAGTGCCCTCATTATCAAGAATCTTCGATTCAACCATAATTTTGGCATCTATGTTGCCGGTCAACCCGCTTTTCTCTATATCTCTCAGGTTGATTGGGAAGAAATCCTTATGAAATATGGAAGTAAACCCGCGTTTCGGAAGTCTTCTGTGGATAGGCATCTGCCCACCTTCGAATCCTCTACGAACAGTATTACGAGCGTACTGTCCTTTAGAACCACGTCCTCCCGTTTTACCAGTTTTGGAACCGATACCACGGCCTAAACGTTTTTTATTCTTAGTAGAACCTGCAGGTACTGGAATAATGTTTCCTGCCGGCTTGTCTCCCTTCTCAGTGCGCTCTTTTCCGAACGCGAGGGCCGCCTTTATTCTTTCTTTACTCATTTCCCTTACCTAATTACGCCTTTTCGACTCGGACCAGGTGTTGAACGTCATTGATCATTCCTTTCACCTGCGGAGTTAGAGTATGTTTTCTTTGTTGCCCGGTTTTACGGAGTCCCAAAGCGGCCAGAGTTAGCTTCTGGCCTTTTTTAATCCCGATATTACTTTTAATCTGAGTAACGATTACGGTTTCCATGTTTATTATCCTACGTCGTTTCCGAAAAGACGAGCCAGGGTGATTCCTCTTTTACGAGCCGCCAATACCGGAGTCTCCAATTGTTGAAGAGCGTCCAGAGTCGCCTTTACGATGTTTACTGGATTCGAAGAACCCCAGGATTTGCTGAGAATATCTTGGATTCCAACCTTCTCCACTACGGAACGAACGGATCCTCCGGCGATAATTCCAGTTCCCGCAGTAGACGGTTTCAGGATTACTCTTGCCGATTTGAATTTTCCGATCACTTCGTGAGGAATGGTATGTCCTCTGAATTGGATTTTCACCAAATTTTTCTTAGCGGACTCGATAGATTTACGGATCGCGTCCGGAACCTCATTCGCTTTACCGAATCCGATTCCTACTTTTCCTTTTGCATCTCCGACTACTGTCAGAGCGTTGAAGGAGAAACGACGTCCCCCTTTCACAACTTTAGCAACGCGATCGATCTTTACGACCTTCTCGTTAAACTCTTTCTGTTCTTGATCTTGTTCGTATGCCATTATTAGAACTCCAAACCTGCGGTTCTAGCCGCATCCGCGAAAGCCGCGATTCTTCCGTGATAGATCATTCCGGAACGATCCAGCATGACTATTTTCAGACCTTTAGAAGCAGCTCTTTCTCCGATCGCTTTTCCTAGTGCCTTTGCAGCCTCTACATCTTTGCGGCTTTTACCAGCAAATGTAGCTTCCAGAGTGGAAGCGGCTACTAAGGTTGTACCTTGAGCATCATCCACGATCTGGCAGGAAAGATAACGATTGGATTTATTGAATACCAATCTAGGGCGAGAGCTAGATTGTCTCAGTTTGAATCTGGAACGCTCTGCTCTTCTGCGTTTGGCTGCGATTTTTTTCAGTTTATTAATCATGGCCTTACTTCTTACCGGTTTTTCCGGCCTTTCTCTTAATAAATTCGTCGTTGTACTTGATTCCTTTACCTTTGTAAGGCTCAGGAGGTCTCTTAGAACGGATATCTGCCGCAACTTGTCCGACTAGTTGTTTGTCGATCCCGGAAATTTTGATCTTCACTTGCTCAATGACTTCGATCTTAATTCCTTTTGGAGCCTTGTAAACAACCTCGTGGGAATATCCAAGGTTCATCACCAGATCTTCACCGCGCTTAGCAGCACGATAACCGACCCCTGTGATCTCCAGGTTTTTTTCCCAACCAGCGGTCACACCCTTTACGCTATTCATAAGAAGAGCGCGGGTCAATCCGTGAAGAGCTACTACGTTTTGCTCTTCGCTGGATCTTTCTAATTTTACAGTCCCGCCCTCGCTTTTCAGAGAGATTCCTGCAAAAATAGGAGTTTGTAACTCGCCTAAAGGACCTTTCACTTTAATTACGGTGCTGTCCTGTTTTACTTCCACTTTATCCGGAAGTTTAATTTCTGCTTTTCCAATCCTGGACATAGGTCTTTATAAGTTTTCCTTAAACTACTCTTAAGAGAGTTTACAGATCACCTCTCCTCCTACGCGTAATTTCCGAGCTTTTTTCCCGGTCATAATTCCTTTGGAAGTAGAAAGAATCATAGTTCCCATATTGTTTTTATACGGGCGAATCTCTTCACTTTTCATATAAACTCTACGACCAGGCTTAGACACACGAACTAACTCGCGGATCACAGGCTTTTTCGTAAGATCGTATTTCAAAGCTACTTTGAAATCTTCGAAACTTCCGTTAGTCACCGGCTCATAGCCGTTGATAAATCCTTCTTCTTTTAATAATTCCAAGATAGAACGTTTGATCTTACTTCCTGGAATCACACAACTTTCATGTTTCGCACGACCAGCGTTACGAATGCGGGTCAGCATATCGCCGATTGGATCAGATAAACTCATAATAATTAATCCTCCTCCCTTACCAAGATGCCTTAACTACTCCCGGGATTTGAGCTTGGCTAGCAAGCTTCCGGAAGCAAATTCTGCACATGTCGAATCTTCTTAGATAACCGCGAGGGCGTCCGCAAAGTGGGCAACGGTTGTGAACCCGTACTTTGAATTTCTTTTTTTTCTTGTGTCTTTCGATTAAAGAGGTCTTAGCCATGATTACGGGCTCCTTATCTCAGGTTCCGGAACGGCATACCGAAAGCAGCGAGAAGGCTATAAGCTTCTGCGTCTACCTTGGTGTTCGTTACGAAGGTCAGGTTCATCCCGTAGAGAGTGTTGATCTTATCCACTTTGATCTCTGGGAAAATGATTTGTTCTTTGATGCTGAAGTTATAGTTTCCGCGGCCGTCGAAACCTTTTTCGGAAACTCCTTTAAAGTCACGCACCCTTGGTAGAGCCACGTTCACCAAACGATCCAGAAACTCATACATATAGTTTCCACGTAAGGTAACTGTGGTACCAAGACTCATACCTTCGCGGAGTTTGAATCCCGCGATAGATTTTTTAGCCTTGGTTTTAACCGGGCGTTGTCCGGTAATCAATGCGAGTTCTTCAACAGCTGCTTCCAATGCTTTAGGGTTGGTATGAGCCTCGCCCATTCCCACGTTCAGAACAATTTTTTCCAAACGAGGAACTTGCATAATGGACTTGAAGTTATATTGTTTCTGTAGAGCGGGAACGATTTCTTTCCCGTATTTATCTCTCAATCTAGCTGCTGCCATGACTTAGATCTCTTTCCCGTCCGGCTTAGAAACACGGACTTTTTTACCTTTATTCTCTTGGTAGCCCAGACGAACTCCCTTCTTCTTTTTGGAATCGTAGAACATTACGTTGGAAATGTGCATTGGAGCTTCCACTTCTACGATACCACCTTGAGGGTTTTCTTGGGTAGGTCTTAAGAAACGTTTACGTTTGTTTAAGCCTTCTACTACTACACGATCCCTTTTCTTATCGATAACTAGGATCTTGCCTCTTTTGCCTTTCTCTTTTCCTGCGATGACAACTACCTCGTCATCTTTGTGCAGGCGAACGGACTTGAATTTTGTATATTCGGATCCCCGATACGTGAGCTTAGACATTATAAAACCTCCGGCGCTAGGGAGATGATCTTAGCGTATTTTTTATCGCGAAGTTCGCGAGCTACTGGCCCGAAAATACGGGTACCTTTCGGGTTACCTTTGTCGTCGATAATTGCGACTGCGTTATCGTCGAAACGAATATAAGATCCGTCTGGACGACGGATTTCTTTTTTAGTTCTAACGACAACTGCGCGTTGGACGGCCTTGTTATGGACCTTCTTCCCCGTGGAATCTTTTAACCCATAACCTGGTTGTGCGTCTTTAACAGCGACGATAATCTCGTCTCCTACGGAGGCGTAACGTTTCTTAGAGCCTCCTAAGACTTTAATACACATAACTCTTTTAACTCCGGAGTTATCGGCGACTTGGAGGATGGTTTCCTGTTGGATCATCTTACTTTGCCTTTTCTACGATCTTAAATAAACGGTGACGCTTTTCACGGGATAGAGGTCTGGTTTCGATCGCCAGAATTCTATCTCCTACTTGGCATTCATTTTTTTCGTCATGAACCTTCATTTTAACGGTTCTACGAACGATCTTCTTAAACTTAGGGTGAGTCTTACGAGCTTCTACAAGCATCACCAGGGTTTTATCCATGGCAGTGCTCACGACTTTACCTTCGCTCAGAAGTGATTTTTTTATATGCTTCTTTGCAGTTTCCATAATCAGTTCGTTCCCTTAGCAGCTTTCTTAGCAGAAGCATTAGATTTTGCTAAAGCTTGCGTCTTGCGAGTAGCTCTCGAATAACGTCTAGCTTTAGTAGTGCCAGACTTCGCAGCCAACTCTCTGTTCTTTTGAATAGTTAAAAGGCGTGCGATTTTTTTCTTCGCATTAGTGATCACCTTCGGGTTCTCTAAAGAACGAGCGACTCCGTATTGGAAACGTGCTGTACGAATGATTTTGTAAGCATCTTCCAATTGTGCTAAAATTTCTGCGTCTTTCAACTCTGCGAGTTTGATCTTTTTCACAGCGTAGACCTCTTCACGAATTCAGTTTGAACAGGCAGTTTATAAGCAGCCAGATCCAAAGCTTTTTTAGCGGTAGCTTCATCGATCCCGCTCATTTCGAATAAAACTCTACCAGGTCTGATCTCTGCGATCCAGAACTCAGGGTTACCTTTACCTTTACCCATACGAGTTTCCGCTGGTTTTTTAGTAATAGGTAGATGAGGGAAGATCCTAATCCAAAGTTTCCCGCCTCTTTTTACCTGACGGTTGATAGTGATCCTTGCCGCTTCAATCTGTCTTGCAGTCAAACGTCCGGAAGTAACGGCTTTCAAACCGAACTCTCCGAAGGACACTTTGGAACCACGCTCGTCGTTTCCTTTCAAGCGGCCCCTTTGTCTTTTTCTGAACTTAACTCTTTTAGGTGATAACATCGTTTTTTACCTTTGGATCATCAAAGACGATCAGTTGGTCCTTCTCTTAACGGCGTATTTATCTTCTTCGGATTCTTCTTTATTATTGATGAAGTCCCCGGTATAAGTCCAAACCTTCACTCCGATTTGTCCGAAAGTGGTGCTGGCTTCACGGAATCCTAGATCGATTTTCGCTCTAAGTGTATGAAGAGGAATTCTTCCTTCACGATAACCTTCGCGACGAGCCATGTCCGCTCCGTTCAAACGTCCGGAGATAAGAATCTTAATTCCTTCTACCCCACCTCTCATTGCACGACGAAGTTCTTGTTTCATCACACGACGGAACGGTTGACGCTCTTGGATTTGGATCGCGATAGACTCAGCGATACATTGTGCGATCGTTTCCGGTTTTTTGACCTCGATAATGTTGAGGTTCAAAGGTTTTTCGGTCATAGTCTTAAGGACTTTTTTAACGGCTTCGATATTCGCTCCGTTTTTACCGATTACCACACCAGGTTTAGCAGTGTGAAGGTTAACGTTGATCTTCTCAGGAAAACGCTCCACTACAACTTTTACAACGCCTGCTTCTTTGAAACGGCCTTGGATAAATCTACGAATTCTAATATCTTCGTGCAGGTTCTTTTTGTAGTCGGCTTGCGAGAACCAAATAGAATCCCATCCGCGGGTAATTCCGATACGAAGTCCGATTGGGTTAACTTTCTGTCCCATGATTTCCCCTATTAATCCGAGATTACCACAGTAACGTGGCTGGTTCTCTTACGGATCCTTGCAGCTCTACCACGAGCACGAGGACGGAAGCGTTTAAGAATTGGGCCTTCGTCCACTAGGATCTTTTTAATGAACATTTTGCCTGGATCAGCATTATCACTTTTCACAACTGCGTTTGCAGAAGCGGATTTGATAAGTTTGAAGATAGGCTCGATGGCTCTTTTATTCGTATATTTCAGAATATCCAAAGCTTCAGTAACTTCGTATCCGCGGATCTCATCCGCAACAAGACGAAGTTTACGAGGGGACATTCTAACAAATCTTGCGATTGCTACGGCTTCCATTATTTCTTAGCCGCCTTTTTATCAGTGTTTCCATGACCACGATAAGTACGAGTTGGAGCGAATTCTCCCAACTTGTGGCCTACCATGTTATCATTGATGAAAACAGGGATAAATTTGTTTCCGTTATGAACCATGATGGTGTGACCGATCATGTCTGGGAAAATCGTACTTCTACGAGACCAGGTTTTAAACGGTTTCTTTTGGTTTTCAGAGTTCAGCTTGATCACCTTGCTCATGAGGTGACTGTCGATGAACGGACCTTTTTTAGAAGATCTCATGATGATTACCTGCTCCTATTTCCCTTTCTCTTCTGGATAATGAACTTGTCAGAAGGTTTCGCCCTACGACGAGTTTTGTATCCTTTGGTTGGAATACCCCAAGGAGTCACTGGGTGACGTCCTCCGGAAGTACGTCCCTCACCACCACCATGTGGGTGATCAACCGGGTTCATTACAACCCCTCTGACCTTAGGGCGTTTTCCCAACCATCTGTTTCTACCAGCTTTACCGATGGAAACAAGGTTATGATCTCTATTGCTGCAAATTCCTACAGTTGCGTAGCAGTTCTGGTGAACTTTACGAACTTCGGAGCTCGGAAGTTTTAGAAGAACGTATTCTCCGTCTCTACCTGCGATAGTAGCGAAGGATCCTGCAGTTCTTGCAATTTGTCCGCCTCTTCCAATTTTCAATTCCACGTTATGCACGTTAGTGCCTGGAGGAATTTTTCCGAGTGGAAGTGCGTTTCCAACTTTGATTTCCGCTCCTTCTCCATTGGAAACTTTGTCTCCAACTTTCATGCCTTCAGCATTTAGGATATAAGCGTATTCTCCGTCAGAATAACTAACGAGAGAAATAAACGCCGAACGGTACGGATCGTATTCTACAGTTTTAACTGTAGCAGTAATCCCTACTTTGCGACGTTTGAAGTCGATGATACGATATTTGCGTTTTACTCTTCCGCCTTTTCTGCGAACCGCAATTTTACCACCTTCTCCGCGACCTGCTTTGTAATTTAAGCTGATCGTTAAAGGGCGATACGGTTCTGTTTCGGTAATTTCCTCGAAGGTTAATACCGATTTAAAACGGCTGGCGGAAGTAACGGGTTTAAACTTTTTAATTCCCATTTCTTATGCTTCCTTTCCGAAGTCGATGCTCGCTCCGTCTTGGAAAGTCACGATTGCTTTTTTCCAATGAGCTTTTGGAGCGGGTAGATGACGGAATCTTTTTACTTTTCCGCGATACACTTGGATGTTTACTGCAGAAGGTACTACGTTGTAAATTTTGCGGAAAGCTTCCTTCACTAGAGTTTTGTTCGCTCTAGGGTGGATTTCCACAGTGTATTTTACGGTTCTTTTACCGGCTTTTTCACCGATAGTTTCCAGATCTTGGGACTTCTCGGTAATGATCGGAGATAAGATCACTTCGTTAAGATTCATTTTCCTTCTCCGTAATGTTTGAGAATTTCTCCCAAAGCTGCTTCGGTGATCACAAGATTTCTATTATATAGAATGTCGCGAACCGCGATACGTTTGGAGTTGATGTATTTCACAGTAGGGATATTACGAACGGACTTTTTAAGGAAGTCGTTCTCTCCACCCACTAAGAATCCGATCACTCCGGTGTTCTTTAGTCCGATATTGCTGAATAAGGCAGCAAAAGCTTTCGTGCTGAATTCTTTTGGATCCAGATCTTCTACTACTTTAATGACCGCGTCTTGAGCTTTCTTATTCAAAACGGAAAGGACCGCTCTGCGTTTCACTTTTGGAGAAACGTTATATGAATAATCTCTCTTACGAGGTCCGTGAACAGTACCACCACCTACCCAGTGAGGAGCACGAATAGAACCCTGACGAGCTCTACCAGTTCCTTTTTGGGACCAAGGCTTTTTACCACCCCCGGAAACTTCCGAGCGGGTTTTGGTATGATGATTCCCGGAACGGAGGTTAGCATTCTCCGCTTTGATGGCGTCGTAAATTGCGCCACTGCTGTATTTGGATTCGAACAACGCTGCAGGAAGTTCGATTTCCGAGAGCAGTTTTCCTTCTTTTGAGTACTTCTGTGCTTTCATGACTAACCGCGGTCTTTATATCTTCTCAATAGTGATGATGGAGTTTGCAGGTCCCGGAACGGATCCGCTTACAAAAACCAAATTTTCTGCTTCGTGAATACGAACCACTTTCAGGTTCAATACAGTTTTTGTATCAAAACCCATACGGCCCGGTAATTTACGACCTTTGAATACTCTTCCTGGAGTGGTGTTGGATCCCATGGATCCTGGGTGCCTATGAAAACGAGAACCGTGAGCGCCTGGTCCACCATGGTGTCCGTATCTTTTGATAACACCTTGGAAACCTTTACCTTTGCTGGTTCCTGTAACTTTTACAGTATCCGAAACCGCAAACACGTCTTGTGCTTTTATCTCAGCTCCGGCAGCCGGCTCTTCGCCAAAATTCCGGAATTCCTTCAACACTCTCTTAGGAGTAAGGCCTGCTTTTGCCAAATGCTTTATCTCGCTTTTGGTCAGGTGTTTTTCTTTATCATCCTGAAAAGCTAATTGTATCGCGTCGTAACCGTCCGTAGCTGCGGACTTGACTTGGGAAACTGCGCAGGGACCTACCTCTAAGACGGTCACAGGAATCATGTTTCCTTGCTCGTCGAAGATTTGGGACATCCCTATCTTTTTACCGATTAATCCCTTTGCCATTTCTTCTTCCCTTAGGATTTAATATCCACTGAAACACCTGCTGGAAGTTGTAGCTTCATTAAAGCTTCAACTGTGTCTTCGTTGGTGTCCAGAATGTCGATGAGCCTTTTGTGAGTTTTCATCTCAAACTGCTCTCTTGATTTTTTATTTACGTGTGGAGAACGGAGGACTGTGTATATTTCCTTCTTCGTTGGAAGAGGAATCGGACCGGAGACAGTAGCTCCGGTCCTTTTGGCAGTCGCAACGATCTCGTAAGTTGATTGGTCGATCAACTTATGATCGAAAGCTTTAAGCTTTACTCTGATCTTTTGGCCAGCCATTTCCTTTCTCTTACTCGGTGATCTCAGCCACTACGCCAGAACCGATAGTCTTTCCACCTTCGCGAATCGCGAATTTAAGACCTTTGTCCATAGCGATCGGGTGAATCAACTCGATGCTCATCGTAACGTTGTCACCAGGCATTACCATTTCCATACCGTTAGGTAGGTTACAAACGCCAGTGATGTCGGTAGTTCTAAAATAGAACTGTGGACGGTAGTTATTGAAGAATGGAGTGTGACGTCCACCTTCGTCCTTAGTAAGAACGTAAACTTCCGCGTTGAATTTTTTGTGAGGAGTGATTGATCCTGGCTTAGCAAGAACCTGTCCTCTCTCGATGTCCTCTTTTTTGGTTCCACGAAGAAGAGCACCGATATTGTCTCCAGCTTCTGCGGAATCTAAAAGTTTACGGAACATTTCGATACCAGTAACAACTGTTTTAGTAGTAGGACGAACACCAACGATTTCAACTTCGTCGTTGATTTTCAAAGTTCCTTGTTCTACTCTTCCAGTCGCAACAGTTCCACGACCAGTAATAGAGAATACGTCCTCTACCGGCATTAGGAATGGTTTGTCAACGATACGTTTTGGATTCGGAACGTAAGTGTCCAGAGCTTCCATTAGTTTAACTACAGATGGAGCTCCTAACTCAGACTCGTCGCCTTCAAGAGCCTTAAGAGCGGATCCGTAAATGATTGGGGTCTCATCACCAGGGAAGCTGTACTTGTTTAACAAGTCACGAACGTCCATCTCAACCATTTGAATCATCTCTTCACGCTCATCAGCAGCAAGCATATCAGCTTTGTTGATGAATACGATGATGTAAGGAACGCCTACCTGACGAGCGAGCAGGATATGCTCTTTCGTTTGTGGCATTGGTCCGTCAGTTGCAGAAACAACTAGGATCGCAGCGTCCATCTGGGCAGCACCTGTGATCATGTTTTTAACATAGTCAGCGTGACCTGGGCAGTCAACGTGTGCATAGTGGCGGTTCGCAGTCTCATACTCTTGGTGAGAAGTAGCGATGGTGATACCACGAGCTTTTTCCTCAGGTGCGTTATCGATTTGGTCGTATGCTACGGCTTTGTTTTTTCCACCCAATACTTTTGCAAGCGTAGTGGTGATTGCTGCCGTTAGCGTGGTTTTTCCATGGTCAACGTGTCCAATAGTACCAACGTTTAAGTGTGGTTTGGACCTGTCGAATTTCTCCTTAGCCATAGCGTTTTTAACTCCTTACTTTATTAACAAATCTGAATTCAGACTTGTTTGTTAAAACAATACAGAATGGTTATCAAAGTCGAAAAGGGTGTCCAAAGATAGGACGCCCCTTCCCTGTGCCATATTTCTAAGGACACCGCTAAAGCCAAGCAAGTTTTGCGTAGAAGCGCTTGCCTGAATCAAATGACGCCCTTCGGTCAACTCAGTGACCTTACGAATCTTCGCGTCCCTCTTAGCCAAACTGGCCAATATATCTCCGAGATATTGATTCGGTGTAAGAATCTCTAACTCGGAAAGGGGACCAATGAAATCCGAATGATTCGGAATTATGTCCTTTAAACCTTTGATGACAGCTACTTTGATCAGGGAAGAGAGATCGAAAGATTTTGTCTCACCTGGAGACTCGTAACCTTCGACAATCATTTGAAGACCGAGAACTTCTTCTCCGTCTATTCCCCGGGCGGTGACCTCCGTAAACGCGGATGAAATCGCCTCTTTGATTGGATCAGCTAGCTGAACATTAAACCGCACTCCCTTAGAAAAGTTGTTAGAACTTTCCAAGGACGCGAGCACCTGTCCGCTCGAGATTTTTTGATCGAACGCGGTATGCTGAAATGCGACCTTTTGAACCAAATTTTTCCATAGAGCAAATCTTGCAACCTTGATTCCGCTCGTTTGAAAGCTTTTCGCAAAAGATTCCTTCAAACGAGAAAGAGAAATCTCTAAATGCAACTCTCCAGTGCCTGATAAACGAAATTGCCCTGTCTCTGAGAGAATATCTACGCTTACTGCTTCATCCAACCAAGCCAGATCTTGCAAACGGTCCCAAAGCTCTTGTCGATCTTCTTCTTTTTCTGGTTCTATTAAGATCTGAAATTGTTTTCTGATCGGAGAGAGTAGAGTTTTCGCAGTGCCGTCTTTATTATGTCTCGAAAGAATTTCTCCTGGGATCCAGTTCAGAAGTGAGGTGGTTGCAAGAAGTTCTCCTGTTTCTCCCTTGGAAACTTCTTCATAGTCTCTTGCAGAAATCTGGTATAAATTCTCTATCTTGTGTTTGGTTCCTCCATGTAGGAAGAAGTCCCCGACTTTGATAGGCGCTAATGTTTGGAAATGAAGAAGTTTTCCAAGTTCAGGATGGATCTCTCTTTTGAATGCAACCCCTGCATGTTCTTTAGAAGAAGGTTGATCAGGTTTTCCTTTTGCGAAGAGTTCCAAAAGAGCAAGTAACTCTTTTACGCCGATGCCTTGGAGCGCAGAGCCACCAAGCACAGGAAAAATTTTACCTTCCCAGAATCCTTTCACCAAGCCTAGGAGGGCAAGCTTAGGAAGAAGGTCATGGTTCTTTAAATATTCTTCTGAAAGTCCATGGTCCCATTCTATTAACGGTAGAAACTCAGACTCCTGGCCTTCCCCCTTTAATACCGGAATTGTTCCGTCTTCTTTAAATAGAAGAATGGGTTCCTTTCCTAAGGCAACCTCCAGGTCCACGAGTGGAGAAAGTATATCCGCTCCAGGACGATCCAGTTTATTTAGAAAAAATAATATTGGTTTTCCGGATTTTCGAAGAGCCTCCACGTTCTGGAAGGTTTGGGATTTTAAGCCCTCGAAAGAATCAATTAAAACTAGACCAAAATCGGAAACGAGCAAAGAAGCATTTGCCTGGGACTGAAAATCCAAATGCCCAGGATTGTCCACGAACTGCAAAATGACCCTGGGCTTTTCCGGATCCGGATAAGGGATCCTGGCCACAGTGGATTGAATAGAAATTCCTCTTTCTATTTCTTCAGGGAGATAATCAGACTCTGTAGTACCTTCTTCAATTCTGCCCGGCGCAGAAATTTTGCCGGTCTCGAATAAGATCCTCTCTAAGAGTGTGGTTTTCCCCGCATCAATATGTGCGAATATTCCTGGATTTAAGAATGGTACTGACATGAGAGAAGACCGCTTGCGAAATCCATTCGCTCTTTTGCGAGACTCTAAGTCAATTCGGAAGACACAAAGCAAAAAGAGGCGCTAAGTAAGGGCACACAGAGCCCACAAAGTCACGGAGGGTTCAATAAATCCTAATGTCTCTGCGGCTTGGTGCCTCTGTGTGAAAATAAACTTTGTGTCTCTTCTTTCTTAGCGCTTCTCTACTCTCTTAGTCCGACAAATCTCCGCGTAACGAAGTGCGCTAAGACGAGGTTTTCTTTTCATAGTGGCGTAATCCACTTCTACCAAACCGAAACGAGGTCCATAACCGTCGTTCCATTCTAAATTATCTAGAAAAGACCAATGATAATAACGTTCTACCTTTACTCCTTCGTCCAAAAGTAGTTTGATCTGATAGAGATGGTCCACGATATATTTTTCTCTCTTCTCATCTTTCTCGTCTGGGATTCCATTCTCGGTGATATAAATAGGAAGTTTGTATTTGTCCCAAGCTCTATGGCAAACTTTGTGGATACCTTCCGGATAAATTTCCCAACCAAGATCATTTTTCTCTGAATCTGAAACACTAGGATCCACCAATGGAGTGGCGAAAAGATTTCCTGGATTATAACTGGCTTTGAATAGATGTCTGGAATAATAATTGATCCCAATAAAATCGCAGAAGATCCCCTTGCCTTCCGGATAGCCAAAGCCTACAGGAAAGCAAAGTTTACCTTCCACAAAACCTTTCATATGGATTTCGTGAAAAAGATAATCGCTTAAGAAACAACCTAATTTAGCAAGAGGATGAGAATTAAAAGGTTCGAATATAGCAAGATGATGTGCAAATCCTACTTTTGTTTCTCCTTCGAAACCTTTTTCTTTGCGGATCTTGTGAATAAGCTTATATGATTTTAAATGTACGAGAATCAGATTTTTAGTAACCTTCATGTAAGCTGCAATATCACCGTGACTTCCTGGAGGATATTTTCCATCCATATAACTATCATTTGCGAATACATTCGGCTCGTTGATGGTACACCATTCTGAAACCAGATCTCCAAAATTTTTAATGGAGAAGTCCACAAATCTCATGAAGTCGTCTACTGCATTCTTGGAGAGCCATCCTCCTTTTTCCTGGAACCATTGAGGACAAGAAAAATGATGAAGAGTAACAAGAGGTTTGATGCCGGCTTGTATCAGTCTTTGGAACTCGTCTCTATAATGCTCCACTCCTTCTGCAGACCATTCTCCTTGTCGTGGTTCGATTCGACTCCACTCGATACTCATTCTATAACATTCTTGGTGAAGTTGAGAAAGAAGTTCTATATCTTCCACATATCTACGATAATGATCCGCTCCTGTGATGGAGGATTCTCCATTACCGACTTTTCCAATGAGAGACCAAGCATACCAATTATTATAGATATCTCCTCCTTCTATTTGAGTGGCTGCCGTTGCAGAACCCAATAAAAAATCCTTAGGAAGTTCGAAACTTTTAGACATGTTAATTCTCCTTCTTTTCTCCGGGACCTTCTTTCGTTTCTAAAGCAAGGACCAATAAATCTATTTGTGTTTGCACGAGTTCCATGCCGTTCACACCGAATTCTCTTGGGATCAAAGTTTCTCTAAGAGCGACTCTCTGTCCGAGCCCCCAAAGAACCGTTGTAATTGTAGGAACTAGTATTGCTAAGGAAGAAGGGATTCTAAGACTTCCATCCCCTTCTCCCTTTTCTAAAATTTGTATGATCAGTTTTTCAGTGAATTGGAACTCTGCGAATAAGGACTCTTCGGAAGAAACATCCAATTGAAAACTACTACGTTCTCTGAATACAAAATCAAACTCCGCAGTGAAACGAAGTAGAGGTTTATGAGTTTCCAAATACCTAGCTAAAGTTTTGAGAAAGGAGACCAGCTCTTCCTTTCCGGAGAGACCAGAACTTCTAAGCTGCTCAAATGTTTGGAGCTGGAAATCATTCCAAGGAGAGAGAAGTTTTCTAAGAACTTCAATGCTGAGTGCTTCTTTCGTATCAAAATAGCGATATAGATTTCGCCTAGTGCAAGATGCCTTGGCAGCAATCTCTTCCATAGAAACTTCGAGAAGCCCTTTGGCCAAAAAGAGGGATTCTGCGGCTTCTAAGACAAGTTCTCGAGTCTCTTCCCTTGTTCCCACATCCCCTCTTTTAAAATGTCACATGTTGTGACATTTTTCAGAAAATAGGCCGGAAAGGAAGAATCGTCAAGTCTTGTTTTCTCTAAAATTAGGAAAGAAGAAGGGCCATTTTTAAATAGTTGGAATTTCTAGTATAAATAGCAAGTATCGGGTTTCGAGTTACTTCTTTCTTGCCTATACTTTAAAACCATGAAAGGACAACAAAATACCGACTTCGATAGAATTGCAGACGCGATCTTTTATCTTCGTAAAAATTTTAAAACACAACCAAGCCTAGATGATGTGGCAGGTAAACTTAGGCTAAGTCCTCATCATTTCCAGAGAATGTTCACTGATTGGGCAGGAGTAAGCCCGAAAAAATTCCTGCAATACACCACTTTAGAATACGCAAAAGGTTTATTGAAAGAGACTGGATCCTCCCTATTGGATGCGGCTCTCGATTCAGGACTTTCCGGAACAGGAAGACTGCATGATCTGTTTATCAATATAGAAGGGATGACTCCAGGCGAATACAAGAATGGAGGAAAAGATCTTTCGATTAATTACAGTTATGCGGAATGCCCCTTTGGCAAATTGCTCGTCGCTTCTACTCCAAAAGGAATTTGTTATATTTCCTTTTTTGAAAATGACAAGAAGGTATTCCAAGAATTAAAATCTATTTTTCCAAATGCGACTTATAATCAGACTGTAGACATGATACAGCAAAACGCTTTGTTCATATTCACTCATGATTGGAGCCAATTAAGTAAGATCAAATTACATTTAAAAGGTACAGATTTCCAACTCAAGGTCTGGGAAACTCTTTTAAAAGTCCCAATGGGAAAACTTTCTACCTATGGACAGATAGGAGAACAAATGGGAAATCCTAAGGCAACCAGAGCCATAGGTACTGCGATCGGAAATAATCCTGTGGCATTTTTGATCCCTTGTCACAGGGTGATTCGTTCTTCCGGCGAATTCGGCGAATACCATTGGGGAGACTCACGTAAGGTAGCGATGATCGGCTGGGAAGCTGCTAAAACGGATCTGGTCAATAGGAACGATCTATGAAATTGTTCCAAGAAGAAACGGACCGAAATCTTTTACCTTACGAAGGGATCGTACAATATTTCGGCCCCGTTCTTTCTATATCTGCTGCGAATGATTATCTAAAAATTCTTCTGAAAGATATTCCTTGGAAAAATGATGAGGCCATTATTTTCGGGAAACATATCATTACAAAAAGAATGGTGGCCTGGTATGGAGATGCTGATTATCAATATACGTATTCTAATACAACCAAGAAGGCACTCTCTTGGACAAAAGAACTTTCAGAACTTAAAAATTTAACGGAAAAAATCACAGGAACCAAATTTAATTCCTGCTTACTCAATTTGTATAATAATGGAGAAGAAGGAATGGCCTGGCATAGCGACGACGAAAAGGCTTTGGGAAAAAATTCCACTATCGCTTCCTTATCCTTCGGAGCAGAAAGAAAATTCTATTTTAAACATAAGGATACAAAAGAGCAGATTTCCTTAATATTGGAACATGGAAGTTTATTGATTATGAAAGGAGAAACTCAAGAATCGTGGCTTCATAGTCTACCCAAAACAAAATCGGTCAAACAACCCAGAATAAATCTTACTTTTAGAACAATGCTCTATTAAGACAAGGGTTCTAAAAATTTACGAGCCAAACGAGCGGCAGCATAGTATGCGGGAGAAGGATTAAATTCATATTCTTTCAAACAAACTTCCGTAAATTTGATCGCATGCTCGTCTCCATGCTCGATTGCCCTTTCAATCATTTCTTCTCTGGATTCATTTTCCAATTTTTCAGGAAGTTCCAAATTTAATTTTTTACCGAATGTGGAAAATAATGCCGCTCCGGATTGCCAAGAATATCTTAATACGGATTTTTTTTCGTGTTCATTCAAAAAAGGCAATATACTTCGAAGAGCGGAAACACTAGTGACGGAATGAATAAAAACGATCGCCGAAAGATTATCTTCCACATTATTCAACACCACTCTGGAAAATCCTTCCGATAAGCCTGAGATAATCTCTTCAGGTTGTTGAGATACGCTCAAATATCCGATCACTGGAGAAAAATTTTCATAGTCTCCCAGTCCTTGTAGAGAAGAAACAATCGTGCCCGAAAAGTTTTTGGACTCTTCCGGAACAAAGTCCACTTTTTGTATGGCATCTTCCGGTTGTAAGCCCAACAAAGAATCGAAAGAAGTAGGCAATTCTAAATAAGCGGAAGCCCAAACAGCCAATCCGGAAGCAAGTTCCCTTTTCCTACGTTTTGATTCTTTTCTAGTTAAACTTCGGACTGCATGCCCAGTGCGAATGACTCCGTGAGTTGCATCCGCACAAATTCCGGGAGCAAGTTTAACCGCCCACTCAGCTAGAGTTTTTTGCCAGGGACCTTCTTCTAACTCGGTATTAAAAAAGTTTTCCCACTCGGGATAAGTGTCCGGAACTCCTAAGAAGTCTTTCCAGTTACTGCTATAAATTTTATTTCTAGGTTTCTTTTTTTCTAAGAATTGATTTCCATATCTTTCCAACCAAGGAAAAATACTTTCTCTTTTCCCCATTGTGATCAATGCTTCGCAGGCCATAGGAGCATGATTACTTAGTCCGTTTTTTAAATCCGGACCAAAAGGTTCCAAATATTCCAAAACTTTTTCCATGGTATCCTCATCTTCCATATAGCCTAGCCGCCTCCATACTCACAAACCAGTATATTAAAATAACAGAATGCTTTCGAAACCTCTTAAGATCTTAAATTGGATCCCATCCTGAGAAGTTTTTTGTATTATATATTCCATTCCGGTTTTGACATCGTCACCCAGACTCAGATTAGGCTCCAGGGGTTCTGTCAATGGTTTGAAAAAATTATCCCAATGTACCGGGATCACAATTTTGGGAGAAGTTTTACTAACGGTCTCTTCGTAGTATTTAGCCTTAAATCCTTCTTCTTGTTTGCCAAGCATCGCGATTCCTAAGAACAGAACATCCGCCTTCAAACCTTCCCAAGCATTCTCTATATAATTTGTACTACCTTTGATCAAGATGGAATGTTTCCCATGTTCTACTAAAAAGTCGTAAGTTCCACCTTCTATATAATCCTCAGCCTTAGCTGGTTGAGACAACACTTCCGTCAAATCCGGTCTATTCGGGTCTGCTGCATTCGTTTTTCCTAAAATTTTAAAAGGAGGAGTATGTTTTGAATTTAAAACTGTAATCCTGAATTTACCTATCTGGATCTTTTTACCCGGTTGGAATAAAGCCAATTGTTCTTCCGGCACTCCTCCTCCTTTTCCGATCTGCATCGTAGAAAGTGAACCGTATAATTTTGCTCCAGTCTCCTTAGCGATAAAAGGAGAGTCCATAGAATGATCATAATGAGAATGACATACGAAAATACCCTTTAAACGTTTAATCCCAGCGAGAAGCATAACGTATTTGATTTCTTGCTCATCCGAGGAAATTTTAGAGAACATCGTGCGAAAAAGAGAAGGCCTGGAAAAAAATCCATCCGTCAGTATCTGAGTTTCTCCATCATCTAGTAGAATCGAGCTAGTCCCTAAAAACACGGCTCTAACCTTTCCTTTCGGAATCTCAGAGGAAAGGTCCTTAGGGTCATTGCCTATAAAATGTTCCTTATAGTCCTGGATATTTGCGGAAGAAGTCAGACAGTTCTGCAATAATAAGACCGCAGTCAAAAAACTAAAAAAAGTGGACTTGGAACCTTTTTGATTCATACTACCTACCAAAAATAACTTTCATAAAGTTATATACGCTTTAAACTTCTGCCAAGTAGAAATTCCTAATGATACCAAAGTTCTTTAAGACCGGAAAGGAATTCCGTACCTGGCTTTCCAAAAATTATAAAAAAGAATCCGAACTTCTTCTAGGTTTTTATAAAACGAAATCCTTTAAAAAAGGAATTTCTTATGGAGAAGCGGTAGACCAAGCTTTATGTTTCGGCTGGATAGACGGGATCAGAAAGAATATAGACGAGGAAAGTTATTCTGCTCGTTTTACTCCTCGAAAGGTCGGAAGTATTTGGAGTAAGGTGAATACAAAACGCATCCAAGAGTTGATACAGGAAGGTTTAGTCCAAGAATCCGGCCTCCAAGCCTTCCATTCCGAAAAGAAAAAAACCGCTCAATATTCCTTCGAGCAGGAGAAGATAGAGTTACCTTCCATTTATAAAAAACAATTTCAGAAAAATACAAAGGCCTGGGAGTACTTTAGTAACCAAGCCCCCTACTACCAGCGAACCGCCATTTGGTGGGTGATCAGTCCCAAAAGAGAAGAAACCAGACTCAAACGGTTGGACATCCTCATCTCAGACTCCCAATCCCAAAAGAGAATAGATGCACTCAATTGGAAGAAGAAAGACTCTAAGACTTAAGAACCGAATCCTTCCTCTCTAAAATTCGTCTTTTTAATGGATTGACCAAAACAGGATTTTTTCGGCTTTGGTTATTTTGATACTGAGACTTAGATTCATTATTGAGTTAAAATGTTATGAAACGCCTATTACCCCTAGTTCTTTTATTCGTATGGACATGTTCCAATTCTTCCTCTAAAACACCCATGGGGCTTTTAGGAGGAGTTTCTTCTACTTCCAGCCCCAATTTTGAGATCACCTCCCCCACAGAAGGCGAAGTTTTATCCGTTTATCAATTCGATTTGGGGATCTCCAACGCAAGCTCTGGGACCTACGAAGTATTCCTGAACGAAAGTAAGGAAACGGAAGTTACAGGCGAAACCGCCGACTTGCAGGTGACAAGCCTCAAACCAAAAAGAGGACAAAATACTCTAAAAGTAATATTAACAAACGAAGAAGGTAACGTACTCGAAAAATCGGTCTCTTTCTATTTTGGAAACAAACTGACCGCGGGAGGATCACATTCAGGATTTATAATAGATGGTTTTATCTATACCTGCGGAAGAAATAATAAAGGACAACTCGGGACAGGCTTTTCAGAAGGAGACACAAGTAATCCTAATATAGTAAAACTTGCTTCTATCTCGGGAATAGTCAGCATTTCATTTAATCAAAACAATTCTTTAGCGATCAAAGACGACGGAAAAGTTTATACCTGGGGTGCAAACGCACAAGGACAATTAGGGCTTGGAAATACTATTGAGCCGGCAGTTGGAACCGCTGGAAACCCGGCTACCCAAACACCTCCTACTGAAGTTCCGGGAATCACCGATGCAGTCATGGGAGCGTTCGGTTTCAATCATGCAGTTATTTTAAAATCAGACGGGACAGTAGTTGCATTCGGACAAAACAACGTGGGCCAATTGGGAAATGCAGATATAAGTATTACCAGTACTACAATTTCTTCTAACCCGGTAAACGTAGTAGGACTTACGAATATCATCCAAGTAATCGCAGGCTCACAACATTCTGCAGCATTAGACTCAAACGGAGATGTTTATGTTTGGGGAAGAAATCAGTATGGAAATTTAGGAAACGGAACTACTTCTACCTCGACTGCAATATCGGCAACTCCTGCAAAGGTTCCAGGACTTACCAATATCAAACATATCGCAAATGGAAGAGATCATATCCTCGCATTAAAGAATGATGGAACGGTTTTCGCTTGGGGATTAAACGCGAGCGGACAGTTGGGCCTAGGAAACCAAGACAGTCCTAAAAATTCTCCATTACAAGTAAATAATATAACAAATGTTGTGCGCGTATTTGCAGGTGGAACCCAAAGTTTTGCCCTACTCTCCGACGGAACTATTCAAGGCTGGGGAGAAAATGGACAAGGGAATTTAGGAAATCCGGATGCTGCTACTAAGGTTACCGAACCAAATTTGAGTGTAGTTGGAATTGCAAAAGGATCGAGTCTTGGAATCGGAGCACTTCACGGTTTTGTTCTATTGCCGGAAGGTTCCGTTTATGGCTGGGGCTGGAATTTTAGAGGTTCTTTAGGAAGACCGGATCTACAAGACTCCTGGGCAGCGAAAACCCCGGTTGCCCTAACATTTCCATAAGAATAAACAGTGCTTACTATAAAAAACTACCTATTAGTATTTTCTATTTTTCTAATGGGATGTTCCGAATTCGGAAAACAAGTTTTCGGAAAAGGGAATTGTATCTCTCAAGATCTATCTTGCAGATTTTCCGAGATTTACCCATTGGTTTCCGTTGCCGGAGGCCAGGATGATTCCTGGGAATATGAAGAAGGAGAAGAATTATCCGGAGGTAAAGGAATGACCTCCTTCGATTTTACATCCAGGGCATATTTACAATTTGCACCCGGGCTTCCTTTGGATAAAATTTCCGATTTTACTGTAGGACAATCAGTCTTCGAAGTCCCTTGGGAAAATTCCAGCTCGGGACAGATTGATAGACGAGGACTTGGTCCCCTATTCAATGCAAATTCTTGCTTGGCCTGTCATGTGGGAAATGGAATCGGAAAAGTCCCTTCCGGACCTGAAGAAACCATGTTCACTGCGTTAGTGCGACTCAGTAATGATCCTAATTACGGAGGACAATTCCAACCATTCTCTCTGAACGGAGTCCCGGCCGAAGGAATAGCTTCCGTTTCTTATTCGCAAATAGAAGGAGTTTTTCAAGACGGGACTTCATATACATTAAGAAAACCGAAAGTAGAATTTTCCAATCTGAATTATGGCCCCTTAACCTCTAACGGGGATGTATATTCTCTTAGAAACACTTCCAAGGTGATCGGGATGGGATTATTAGAAGCAATCTCGGATGAAACTTTGTTATCCTTACAGGACGAATCTGATTCTAATCTGGATGGAATATCAGGAAGGATTAATTTAGTTCCGGATCTGGTGAGTGGAACAAATAAAATAGGAAGATTCGGCTGGAAAGCAAACGAACCCAATTTAAAACAACAAGGCTCTCGAGCGTTTTTAGAAGATATAGGAATAACAAGTCCACTTTTTCCTTTCAAGAACTGTACGTCCGTTCAGACTGCTTGTGATTCTTCTCCCCATGGAACCCTACCCGAATTGAATACTACAAAGATAGATATGATGGTAAAGTATATGAGACTGATTGCTGTTCCTGCGAGGAGATCTCCTTCTTCTTCCGAAGTCCTTATGGGTAAGCGGATTTTTTTCCAAGCAGGATGTAATTCTTGCCATATTTCTAAATTATCAACAGGTAATATTCCTGGCGCTCCTGAGATATCAATGCAGATCATCCGACCGTATACGGATCTTCTATTGCATGATATGGGAGAAGGCCTGAAAGACGGAAGACCAGACCACTTGGCTTCCGGAAGAGAATGGAGAACACCTCCTCTTTGGGGGATAGGTCTCGTTTCCAAAGTAAATGGAACATTACAATTATTGCATGACGGTAGGGCAGAAACTTTTATGGAAGCCATCATATGGCATGGAGGAGAGGCAGAGAGAAGTAAACAGCATATTTTGGGACTTTCTTCTTCCCAAAGGAACCAACTAGTTAAATTTTTAGAATCACTTTAGTTTAGGATCTTGGCCTGGCAAAGTAAAATAGAAGGTAGCCCCTTCTCCCTCTTTGGATTCTGCCCATACCCTTCCCCCATGGCGGGAAGCGATTCTTTTTACTATAGCTAGTCCAACTCCGGTACCTTCGAAATCCGAATTGGAATGTAACCGTTGAAAGACACCGAAAAGTTTATGATAGTACTGCATATTAAAACCAGCACCATTATCTTTGACATAAAAAACGGTTCCCTCATCGGATTCCGTGGAGCCGACCTGGATGGTAGGTGATCCGATTTTTTTAGTATATTTGATAGCATTCGAGATCAGATTCACCCAAAGTTGACGAACCGCTGGCTGATCCGCTCTTACGTTTGGAATATCTTGTATTTCAAAACGGATTTCTCTTTCTGATTCCAAGTTTAGCAATTCTTTATATACGGTAACGGCCAGTTCTTTCATAGAAATTTCTCTCTCGGCCAATTCTGTTCTTCCCAACCTAGAAAATTCAAGAAGATCATCCACCAACTGCCCCATCTGCTTGGCATTCTCTATAATTTTTCCGATGATCCTTTTTCCTTCTGCATCAAAATTCACTCCATAATCTTCCATTAAGATCTGGGTAAATCCACTGATCCCTCGGATTGGGGCTCTTAAATCGTGAGAAATGGAATAAGAGAAAGATTCCAATTCTTTATTAGCCAAAACTAATTGTTCCGTGCGTATCTTTACTCTTTCTTCCAATTCATTATTTAGTAAGCGGATCTCATTCTCTGCTTCCTTGCTTGCAGTAATGTCTTGGTGGACTACAATTATCTCTAAGATATTCCCTGCAGTGTTTTTAACGGGATAAAGCACCATTTGCAACCAACGATCTCTTCCTGAACTCCCGATCAACTTAGGATCATAAAGAAAAGGTTCGGAGATCGCGGGTTCTCCGCGGAATGCCTTCTCCACAAAGGGAAAAAATCCCGCCTCTTTTATCTGAGGATCCTTTAATATATTATAATCGACTAATACGTCTCTTCTGGTATTCCACATTTCTTCCCAAGCAAAATTAGTGCCCGTACAAACACCTTCCGGATCGTAAGTTAATACGGGATAAGGAAATTGTTCTAAAATTGTCCTAAATCTATTCTCACTTTTGAATAGATCCATAGTTTTAGAGCTAACCATCTTCTCCAATTCGTGGTTCAGTTCCGAAAGTTTTTTTTCGGCATCAGTCCTTGCGAGATCCGATTTTTCCAATTGAGTGGCTACGAACCAAACCAGAACAAAAAAGGTGAGTATAATCCCGGTCATTAGGAACCCTACTCCTAGTTCCAAACTGACCGGATTGATCTTATTCAAATAAATACGTATGTAACCGAATATGACAGGAACGATAATTAAAAATGGAATTAAAACTCGTGCTAAAATTCCTCCAGAACTTTTGCTCGTGAATACCCTCATAAATCCTGAATGTCCATTGATCAACAGAAGGGAGAAGGAACAAAAAATAAAACTAATAGCGGTATGAATTGCCATAGGAATGAAGGAAAGAATCCCATAAAATTCCCGAACCTGATACACATAGCCAATCACAGAGAAAAGTCCGATCAAAAGAACTAAAATGCATAAATAATTGGAGATGGAACTTAATACTTCCCTTCGAAAAGAACTTAAAAAAACCGCTGCTCCGAGTATCACAAAATCGAAAGCAGTATTTGGAGCCATTCGATTCGTAAAACCGCTTACGATAACTTTTGAGATCTTATCCGGAAAAAGGAGAGTATCCATTCCTAGATCAAACCCACTGACAATAGAATATAATTTAGAAAGACCAATGATGATAACAGATAACGCAATAAAACGTATGGTATTACGGGAGGGTTTGGAATCAGGTTGATTTAAATTGAGATAAAGCGCCAATCCCAGCAAAACGAAAGAAAGTGCAGACATCGGGTTCATCGCAACCATTGAAGCTCTTGGTCGTTTCAGGATCTCGATATCGAGTAACCAGCCGAGTAGAACTAAAGCTCCGATCAAAGAGGGAATAAAAATTAATACGTTATGCTTACTTTTCAAGAGAACTTCCGGATATCCTTCGGAAAAAAATTTCTGATTTTAGCTTAGGATACAAAAAGGGATTCCGATTTGGAATCCCTTTTTTACATATCAGGAATGTGGATTAATTATTAAGCAGGCCAAACAGCGAGGATCTGACCTATAGCCGCTAAGGAAACTAAATTATACCCTGCATTGATAAAAAACAATTTCCAAGATCTGGATTCCCAAGCTACAGAACCTAAAAGCATTGGTATATAAAAACCCAACCAAGTATAGAATGCAGCATAAGCTCCATACATCCAAGCAGGCCCATCTCCCGGAAGATTCCAAGAAGAAGGTTTCCAAACAAATAAACTATGAGCTAAAACAAATGCTGTTAGAAAAGAACCGATGATCATGATACCCATGGATTTTAACATCTGCTTGGTATCAGGTTCCATATTCTCGTAACCCATTTCTTTAGCCCAAACTTTACCGAAGATCGGTCCGAACCAAAGAAATCCGATCACTACGTTTGCAAGAACCCCAACCAAAATTGCCAAATAATTCAACGGTATTACCGGTAGCATAAATTCTCCTATTTCAGCCCGTGCTTTTTAGCAGAATTTGCGAGTCGGTCAAGTAATTTCGAAACAGATCTTAAAAAGAGAATGGAAGTTGTTATTTTTTCAAATTGGAAACAGATTCCTCTATAGCGGATCTGAATTCTGAGAATCGTTCTAAAGAGTGATCGAAATCCGACTTACTTAAAGTATAAATTTCACAGGTGCTCATAGCTCTTACTGTTGCAGATCTAGGTTCGTCTGTTACCAACGCTAACTCACCGAAGAACTGACCTTCCTGCAAGTTTATCAAGACAGTTTTGTCATCGGAGCCTAATATATCTACAGAACCTTCGCTCAAAATATAGAGGCTATCTCCCTTCTCTCCTTTTCTAAAAACCGTATCACCTTTCAGGAAAATTGTAGGTTTTAAAGAAAATACCAAACTTGCTACCAATGCAGGATCGGCACCTTTTAAAAAAGGGACCTTCTCTAATAAACTCCGATGCAATTGTATCTTTACTTCTTTTCTCAAAGATAAAGGAAGGTCATTCAAAAGTAGACTTTCATCTTCTCCCCATCCTCTATCTATAATGTACATATAATAATCACGCACTCTTTTCCGCATGTCTGTCGGAATGTTTCTAGCCTTTAAAAAAGAGTCAACCTGGGCCATCTTTTTCATTTGTGCAGCCTTAGCTAGATCTAGATTTCCCAATATACTTGCGATATTACCGATTACTGTTGCATACACCCCTGCTCCGAGCATCATTACGAATATTGTATATATTCTCTGCAGATCTGTAGAAGGAGTGATGTCTCCATAACCTACGGTGGCAATCGTGGTTACAGTCCAATATAAAGCTCTAATATATTCAGACCGACCAGTCTGATAATCTTGGAGATCATCCATAAACAACCAGCCAACCGCGCACCAATGGGCGACTAATGTAACCCAGAATGCAAAGAGAACTAATCTTAGGATCCCTGGTGTGGGTTGGAAGGCAAGATTGATCCTATGTAGAATGTCCGATATCCTGAATACTTTTAAGATGCGAGTAACTCCTAAGATAAGATATAGATAAGGATATTGGGATTGTTGCAGGCCGAAAATTTTAAGAGTAGCGTATTCGAAAGGTATAGCCGCAATTAGATCTATAACAAACCAAGACTTTAAATAATCTCTGATCACTTCAGATCGTATAACGACCCATTTACCATCTTTGTATTCCGGAGTGACACAATTCCAAATGATGTCCAATGCAAAGACCGAATCTATGAAAAAATAGATCCCTGTTAAAAGAAGGTTCTGATCGTAAGAAATAACGATTCTAAGAGGAGATTCCAAGGAAGCCCAAAATATACATATGAATACGAGTATATCCCAATATACTCTAACGCGGTTATTCGAGCTTATCATAATTCAACCTAAGAAGGCTGAGTTAAATATCGGAATAGGGAGAGGTATTTCTACAGCATCCCGTATGAAAAAGGTAAAGAAGGAGTTAGCCTAGATATTCCAGAACGACCATCGCCATGTCATCGTGAGAACTTTGTTCTTCTTGAGTGAAATGTTGGATTTTTCCGATTACTGAATTACAAAAAAGTTCAGGTTCCAATTCGGAAAAATTTTTAAGCAGATCTAAAAATCTATCGTCTCCATAAAAGTCACCTTCTTTGGATCTGGCTTCAGGAAGACCATCAGTGTATAATACGAGCTTGTCACCTCTACTCAATTCTGTCTTTAGAGTTTGGTAATTCGGAGTGGATAAGAACTCATTGATCGCAATCCCAGTCGGACGATAAGTTTCATGCTTTCCATTGGATTTACGTATTAAGATCGCCTCAGGATGCCCTGCATTTGCGATTAGTATCCGTCCCGATTCAGGATAGAATGTAATCATAGTAGCAGTCACAAAATTTCCGTTCAACTTCCCCATCAACTGAGCTCTCATTTTTGCAAGCATGTATCCAGGGTCACTTAAATAGTCCGACCAATCCGCCAAAGCCATCTTAACCATCGCCGCCAACATTGCCGCACCCGTTCCATGACCTGTCACATCACAAATAAAAATTCCGAGAGCCCTTCCTGTCCGATCGGAAATCAGATCTACGAAGTCGCCTCCCACATGAAGCATCGGGATACATCTATACGCAATTCTTACGTTATGTGATTTAGGGAGAACGGAAGGAAGAAGTGAAAATTGTATCTTACCCGCAATCGCAAGGTCCTTTTCGATCAATTTTGCCTTAGCTTCTATATCCAACTTTTGTTCTTCTATCGTCTTGGTTCTTTCTATCACCAAGGTTTCCAAAGAATCATTCAACGTTTTCTGCATTTCTAGATTTTCTTTCTGAGCTTCAAAAATCTTACGCTGTGCATCTTCTTTTTCTTTTTTTAGAATATTGATCTTATCAGCTAATGCAAAAGAGAATATCAATGCAGACATAGAGGAACCGATATAAAGTCCATCATCCGCCCAATTAGAAACTCCGACAAGGTTCGCAAATTTTAAAACGACAAACATCCCTGAAATACATAAGAAGCTGAACGCCAATAAGAAGTATCGAGCAGGTCTATAATTTTTAAAAAAACAAATGGAAGCAGCGATCAAGACCAAAGAAGGAGCAAGGATACTAAGAGCCAAACTTACTTTGACGGTAAGCTCTGGAGGCAAAAACAAAGGCGAAAAAGTTAGAAGAGCATGAATTCCCCAAGTAAAATGTAGAGAATTATTTAGATAACGATTTATATTCTCTTCCGTATTCAAAAACTTTTGGGCGAATAAAACCAAAGAAGACATACATATCCCGGTAAAGACTACGTATAAGTTCCTCTGGAGATCAGGATGTTCCGACCAAAGATATTGGAATCCGTGACCAGTAAGAACCAGCTGTATTCCGAAAAATCCGAAAATATTGGTAACAAAAAACAGATAGCTGATATCTCGAGTAGATAAGAATATCAATAAATGGTAAAGGATCATCACACACATGATCCCGTAATACAATCCAAGACCTAAATGAATATCAGCATTATGATGATAGAAGGTCTCGGGATTCCATACTAAAAGTGGAAACACCAAACCGCCGCTTGTGTTCAACTTAAGATAAAAAGTACGGGTCTGTTCCGGTTGGAAATCTAAGGTATAGATAAAATTTCTGTGATTTACCTTTCGAACAGGATAAGGAAAGGCCATCCCACTGGAATTAACTAACTCCTGTTTGCCGGATATATTCTCTGCAAAAAAGTCGACTCGATCTATATTCGTATAATATAGTTCTAAAATTTTTCGGATCTGTGTCTTTTCTGAGTTTTTCAGGGTAATCCGGATCCAATAATCAAAGTTAGTCTGTCCGAAGTTCAGCGGATCCATATCCGATTTTTTGAATTTTCCGAAATATTCTCCTGAGGAAACCTTCTCTATTCCAAGCTCCTTATTAGAATCTTCTAAAAAATAGACCTCAGTGCTAATTCTTTTGCGCTCTACTTGAGATGATAAAGGGATAACCTCCTCCGAAAATAAAGACGAGGCCGAAAAACATAAAATTAGAACAAAAACCTTAGATAGGTACATCGGAATACGTTTGTAGGAATATTTTACTCCTCCCTTCTTTAGGAAAGAATAAAATAGCCCTTTCAAGTTCCGAATAGAGGATGATTTATCAGTACCGGACGACCGATTCGAGGTCGGCTATTCTTCTACTTCTTCTAATTTTCGATCGTGAGTTACCGGGTACAAACGTTTTAAGTAAAGTTGAGTAGCCTTATCATCCGGAAAGAGTGAGATCACTTTCTCAAACTGCTGTTTTGCTTCCTCGAATGAGTTGGAATAGAATGCTTTCACACCTTTTTCATAGGATTCTTTGGTTTTCAATTTCAGATCTTGGTGCTGAGGCTCGTCTCCGTCGAACACTTCATAAACTGAAACAGGTCGTTGTTTCCCTTTTACCTTTACTCTGTCCAAAAAACGGAAATGGAATTTGCCGTCTTTTTTAACTTCTTCGATCGTACTTTCGCTGACTGCAATTCTAGAGCCATATACTTTAGTGAGACTCTCGATCCGAGACGCAAGGTTGACCGTGTCTGAAATCACCGTACCTTCTAACCTTTCTTCCGCTCCAATTGTACCCAGCATTAAGGAACCCGAATGGATCCCTACCCCTATCTGAATAGGAATATAACCTTGCCGATGTCTATGTTCATTGTATTCTTTCAAATATCTTTGCATTTCTACACCGGCAGATACTGCATCTATTACGTTTCTCTGAAATAGAGCCATAATCGCATCACCAATAAACTTGTCTATAAACCCATTATGTCTTTGGATAATAGGACTCATCCTACTTAAATAAGAATTGATAAAATTAAAATTCTCCGCAGGAGTCATCTGCTCCGATAATGTAGTAAAGGAACGAATATCGCTGAATAAAACTGCCATATCCTTCTGGATCTGGTCTCCAAGTCTCACATCCAGAATTGAATCCTTTCCTAAATTTGCTAAAAAGTCTTTCGGGACGAATCTGGCATATGACTCTGTGAGTATTTTTTGCATTTCCAAAGTTTTTGCTTGGGCTTCTTCTTTTTCCTTTTTCATAATATTGATACGGTCCGCCAAAGCAATGGAAAGAAGGATAACTTCCATAGTAGAGCCCAAATACAATCCGTATTCAGTTAAGAAAGTAGAACCCAAAACGTTGATAAAGCGCAGAACTACTACCGTTCCTGAAACAGTAAGAACCGTAAACGCCAGAAGAAAATAACGTGCTGGACGAAACTTTTTCAAAAAGCTAATCACTGTAGCCGTAGGAATGAAGATCAAAACAGGAAGGGTCAGGACCAATGCCAATTTTACTGTAATCTCCGGAGGCAGAACCAAAGGAGTAAATAAGATAAATCCATGAGCGACAATCAGCACCTTCATGGATTTATCCAGCCATTTCGGAACATTCTCCTTTGTATTCAAAAATCTTTTTGTGAATAAGAGCACCGAGGCCATACAGATACCTGTGAAGACCACGTAAAAATTTCTTTGTAAAAAAGGAAATGCAGGCCATAGGTATTGAAATCCATGCCCGGTTAGGACCAATTGTATTCCTAAAAAACCTAAGATATACGATACGTAGTAAAAATAGCTCACATCTCTTACGGAGAAGAAGATAAAAATATTATAGAGGATCATCACAACCATTACTCCATAATATAAACCTAAACCATGTTGCATATCCGCGTTATATTGAGAGAAAGTTTCCTTATCCCAAAGTGTAAGAGGGATGTTCAAGCCTCCACTGGTCCAAGTCATTAAATAATAAGTCTTTTGTTGTCCAGGCAGCAACTCTATCTGATAAACGAAGTTGCGATTCTTAAAACTTCTTGCGGAAAAAGGAAAAAGCATCCCGCTTTCCTCTTTAGAATAAGTTCCATCGGGATTCGGCTTATAAAATTGAACTATATCTATGTTGCTATAATTGATCTCGACAAGTTTGGAAACAGATTCCGGGGTATCGTTTTCGAAAGTTAGTCTAAACCAATAATTATAATTTAATTGTCCAAAATCCAACGAATCCTTATCGGATTTTATAAATTTCGACTCTGCATCCGGCTTGGAGATGTCGTCGAATGTTAATTTTCTTTCAGGATCTTCTAAATAATATACAGACTTACCTAAAGGTAGTCGTTCGATATCCTTACTAACGTGGATCTTGTCATCTGCATATACAGAAGAAACTGCAAATAACGCGAAGAAAATGAAATAGAGAATAATACTTTTACAATTCATAAATTACCGAATTTTAAACATTTATTAGATAGACATTTTTCAGATAGAACATCAGATATGTGACGAATGAATCCTCAAACAATCGTCACCTCGATAGAAATCCAGGCATCCCCTGAAAAAATTTGGAGTATTTTTACCGACTTCTCCAAGTTTCCTTCTTGGAATCCTTTCTTAAAAAGGATTCTCGGCAAACCGGTGCAAGACGGAACAATTATTGTTTTCGATTATTATTTTACGGGAGTTTATTTACCTACCAAGGCGTTGATATACGAACTAGCCAATTCTAAATCCATATCTTGGAAAGGAGCCTTCCCCCTCTTTTTCAAATACATGTTTGCCGGAGATCATCGTTTCACTTTCGAAAAGGTAACCCCTGGCCGCACCAAATTCAGTCATACTGCAATCTTAACTGGGATTATGCCTAATTTATTTAGTTCGCATATCCAAACTGCTGTACGTAATTCACATATAAAAATGAATCAAAAATTAAAAGAGTTAAGCGAAGACAATTTCTAATTCGCTATCAATCAAAAACTCCCTTTCTTTTCCAAGATTCGAAATTTCTAACTCCCTTTTTGGCCATGATCGGATAGATCAAAGACAATAAGGAAGGGAATAATAACGCAACCCTTGCCAATAATCCTTGAGAATATGGAACATAGATCTCGGCCTTATCCGTTTGGATCGCTTTCCAAATTCCTTTGGCAACTGCAGAAGGCGGTAAAGGTGGATTAATATAAGCCATGGGCGAACTATCTCTAGATGCCATATACTTTGTCATAGGAGATTGAATCGTCCCAGGCAGAATGGAACTAACTCGTATACCTATCTCCTTCCACTCCAGATACAAACTTAAAGAAAAACCTCTGAGTGCAAATTTTGTCGCACTATAGATAGAATGATGAGGAGCAGGAACAATTCCCGCTAGAGAAGATAAGATGACCAGTTTACCTTTTGTTTTTTTGAGATAAGGCAAACCTAACTTTGTCAATCGAATAGTACCGATGATATTGATCCCAATCTGCTCATCTATCTCTTCTTGGGTTAGGTTCTCGAACTTGGAAGGTCTCATGATCCCTGCATTATTCACAAGTACATCAATCTTCCCAAATTGTTTCACACATTCTTTAATCGCTTTTTCTGAATCGGAAGCCTTAGAAATATCACAAGCAAAAACAACATGATCTTTTCCTAATGTTTCCGCAAATTTTTTTAGATCCGAAGATTGTTTCTGCAGATCTGTCAAAAACAAGAGATACCCCTTTTCGGAAAGAAGAGATGCGGTTTCCCTGCCGATCCCTCCTGCAGCTCCCGTTAGAAAAACGACTGGTCGGTCTTCCTTAGACATATTTATCCTTTTTTCACTCCGTTGGAATTCTTGCGCAGGAACTCCACTATTCTTGGGAACACGTCCTTATCGCTCTTTTTCCCCATCAAAGTATCCTGATGGCCGTAACCCTCGGCGATAAACAGTTCGTTTTTATTTCCTGGATTCAAACGATTCAGTGTTTCGTAAGCTATAATATTAGAATCTTTGAATACTTTATTTTGATCGCCCGTCATAAACAATACCGGCGTTTTGACTTCCGATGCCTTATCTAAATAGTTGTTCGGCAAAGAGTTATAACGACTGTCGGTCGGTGTATATTTGATCATTGCCTTGCGACCCACGGCTTTTCTGATATGCCTGTAATAATTCATAGAAGTTGCCCCGAAGAGATCTCCTACTCTTCGATGAGTGATATCCGGAAGGTTTGTATGTTCATAACAAGCAGGCCATCCGGTTCCCCACATAAGACTGAGCATATGACATGCAGGCTCGTCACATTCGTGATGAAAAAGACTTACAAATCTAGACAATAGCTTTCCTGAAGCTATACCTGGTAGATAATACCAGCGAGGATTCACATTCGGAAATCTGAAAACCGACTCCATTAAGAAGGGAGAGAATGCTAATTTGATCTTGGACCAAGTAGGTACATTAGGAGTCAGCGATACACTATTTGACACAACGCTTGTGACTCCGTCTATTTTTCCTCCGAACAAACTCATGAAGAAAGAAATGGATCCCACACAATGTACAACAAAGTGGATCCTTTTTCCCGCACCCACAGCGTCTTTTACTACTTTTAAAGCGGCTGGCACATCATAAAGAGCGATATCATCTAAAGTATACCTATGAGGAAAAAGATTATAATTAAAACGTAAACTTCCTCTCCAATCAAAACTCCAAACATCCGTAAATCCATTTTCATGCAGATAAGTCACTAGGTTCTTATGCTCAGGCATAACGAACATATCTGTAGAGGTTGTAAGTCCGTGCATCAAAACTACGACGTCCTTACTTTCCTTCTTCTGAAAACGAACTAAATTAAGGGAAATTTTATCATCTGTAGTGAAGGGATGAAACGTAATCTTAGAATTTTTTACGCCGTCTAGAGTGAAAACAGGTATATCCCTTTCTCTCCATAACTCAGGCTCTGCTTTCCTGAATTGGGCTCCGTAAATTTCCCAAAGATTTCCCATGAATAATTCACCGAATCTGAACAGAGCATCTTTTCTTTCCGAAAAAGTACGACCGTTGGATTTGAAGGTGGTCATCTGCTTAATAAAATCTTTTTCTAATATGTGTAGAATGCCTTTTGCGAGAACCTTTGCTTTAGGCTCTGCCTTTTCCTCGACATATCCCTCGTACACGGTAGTATAAAGTGTAGAAGTATCTCTCCAGATATTCAGGATCCCGTCATCGACTACCTTCTTAAATCCGTTTAATGTGATTTTCTTTCCCGCTTTATTCTTTAGAAACAAACGGTACTTCATATGTTTTTCGTTGGCAGAAGGTTTTCCGTAATCTACGAAACAGTTAAAGACACCTTTTTCCACTTCGAATCTACCGCCAAGAGGCTGACATTCTACCCAACCAATAGCCTCTCCAGTTTCATTCGGGTCATAGACAAAAAACTGAGTATCAGTTACGCGAATCGTTAGGTGAAACATCAGATAGTTTCCGGCCTTCTTCCCCGCGGCATAATCATCCTGGTAATTAAAAGATCCGGGCATGGAAACGAAACCTTTCATTTCCTCCGTAAATTCCAAACTTACCGGATGAGAACCGACTCCTGTTTTACCTAGCTTTGATTTGCTTGTATTCTTCTTTGATTTATTTTTCGTCGCTGTAGCCAATCGATTATCCTACCTTAAACTTGCATTCGGCTTCTTGCCTGTAATTCCTTCGGCTACCATTTCAGAAAGAGCGGAAATAGTCATAGAAGGGTTAGCCCCTACTGCAGTAGGCAATAAACTGCCATCTGCTACATACAAACCTTCGTAACCGAAAACCTTTCCGAAAGTTTTAGGGTCGGAAGAACAAACTCCTGCATTTGCAGAAGGCCCTAAAACGCAACCACCCAAAGGATGAACCGTTACGTTATTACGTACCGGCCAAGAATAAGTCGGCATCGGGAATCTGGTCTTTGCATCCGTGAACTTTGCGAACCTCTTGTTCACATCCATTATGGTATTATAAAGTGTTCGATTTTCTTTTTGAGGCCAATGTATCTGAAGATTTCCCTTTTTATCCAGATACATCTTCCCATCAGAAGTATCTATTCCCATACAAAGAAGTACTGCAGAAGTATAGGAAAGGTCTCCTTTCAAAGCTTCACTCAAAAGAAATCCCACTCTACCGAAAATTTTTCCGCTTAGGATACTCTTGAAGAGTTCTCCGATAAAATGGAAAATATATTTTAATTTAAAGATGAGAGGGATCGCACCTGAAACGAAGTAAGAAGCAAATACAGGATAACTTGCATCTTCCAACAAGAAGGCTTTTTTAGAATCAAAACCGGAGAATAAATTATAATCCGTATATTGAGTGATTACCGGTCCGTAATTCGGATCGGCAGGCTTCTTCCCTTTGGCAGTAAAGGAAAGAAAATCACCGTTTCCAGAGAATTGTGTCCCTAGTTTATCCGAAATCTTAGGCAAAGTTTTAAACTTTGTTTTACATTTAAGTAGAAGTTCCGTAGACCCTAAAGTTCCAGCAGAAACCACGATACGTTTCGTATCCGCAAAAGATTCGGAAGTTTTTCCATTCTGTAAATTCAGATAATGAACTCTAAAACCGTGTTCACCTGATTGAGACGGATCTTCTTCTCCTTTGCTATTCAAAGGAACAATTTTGGTAGCAAGATGTTCCGTTTTGATCTCGGCCTTGTTCGAATTCCTCGCTACAAAAAGATAATTTAAATCCAGAGTGTTTTTAGAATGAGTATTACATCCCACATCACATTCTGCACAATAAGTGCAGGAAGTTTGGACAGCTCCGAAACGATTCTTTTCCTGGACTCCAATAGGAGTCGGTTTCTTAAAATCGTTTCCAAAAAATACGTTTATGTCCGCTCTTTTGGAAACTCTGGATTCATGCTTTGCAAAATATTCGTACAATTCTGTCCGAACTACCTTACGTCTATCCTCTCCGGTATCAGGGATAGGCCTAGAGCCCAAGATATCTTTTACTATTTTATAATAAGGTTTTAAATGTTTCTTTTTAATAGTTTCCGGCCAACGGTGATCGAAAATATGATCCGGAGGCTCTAAAAATACGTTTGCGTAGATCAAAGAACCTCCACCTAAACCGGCGGAAAGAACTACATCTAGTTTTGGATAATTACGAATATCGAATAGTCCGGTTTGCCTACCCGCTCTTTTGAACTTGGAAGATCTAGGAATAGGACCTTCTTCCGGAACATTCCAGAAGTTTTTGGACATTCCCTCAGGAGATCTGGGAAAAGAACCTTTAGGATATTCTTTCCCTCGTTCGAGTACTAAAACTTTGCCTGGCCATTTTTTAGACAAACGACAGGCATTGATCGAACCGCCGAATCCGGTTCCGATTATTATAGCCTCGTAAAATTTCAAGTAGGCCTCCTAACGTCGAAAAATCTACTTATTTGCCCCATTTACCTAAAAATAGCAATAATTAATTGATTTTATTAACGTTTTTTGAATGATTCACATCCTAAATGCCTAAGAGTAAAATTAAATATATCGTTATCTCCGACATTCACCTAGGAGCATATAACAGTTTACTTACATACATTGAAGAATTCCCGGACCCCGTAAAAGATTCGGATAGATTCAAAGTAAATCCTCAGAAAACTTCTCCCGCACTTGCAGAACTTCTAAACTGTTTGAAACATATCGTTCACTCGGTAAACGGTTCTTCTAAACCTCCTCAATTTATATTATTAGGCGACGTGCTTGAGTTAGCATTAGGCGATATCAACGAAGCATCAATGACCTTCGAAAGATTTTTGGATATTGCTTATAAGGAAACGAAACATCATTTTTCCGAAAGTATTCTTTATATTCCAGGAAACCATGATCACCATCTTTGGGAAACCGCGAGAGAGAAACAGTATATGGAATATATCGCGAACCTAAAACCGAACCAATACATCAATCAAACTTGGCATACGACCAAGATGGTAAATCCGGACTTCATACAATCCGATCTACTCACTGGAATTTTAAGACGAAACAAAAAGTTAAAAAGAGCTGAGGCAGTGATTGCATATCCGAATTTGGAAATTCCTTCTAAAAACGGAAAACGTTCCGTGTTCTTAACTCACGGACATTTTTTGGAAAACATCTATTCCTTAATGAGTACAGTGCAAAGAGTTCTGCTGCCTGAAATAGATGAGGACAAGGATAAGCCAAAGCCTACTCAATCCCTTTGGAAAAAAATGGGGAATTATATTCCATTCAGAAAACAAGTAGAAGTCCCAAATCCAACATCCATCTATGTATTAGAGAGGGAGAATTTTGCATGGATCGACTTCTTCTGGTCTACTCTAGGAAGGTCCGGCAAAGTGGGAACAGGCATTGGGCTTATTTACGATATGCTCCAAGACGAAAAAGCAGTGAGCAGACTCGCTAAGAATGTAGCCGACTATGCGGTTCGAAATTTAAAAGTAGCCCTCTTTCTCAAGACTATCTTTGCCTGGGTGCTCAAATCTATTCTTACCAAAGTTGTAGTAAAAGTAGGCCAAGCAGAAAGAGGAATGTCCAACTCAGTTCTAAGCGACGAAGTAGTTCATAATATGGATTCATATTTAGGAGAAACTCTTCCTGCACAATGGAAATCAGAGACTCAAAAAAGTAAGAGAGAATTTCCGAATGATTATACATTCATTTTTGGTCATACACATAAACCTTTCGCAGTGGAAACCCAAGACTTAGGCTTAAAAATTTCAGGCAAAGAAGTATTCAATACCGGTGGTTGGGTAGTAGATACAATCCAACCAATGTCCTCTCATGGAGGAGCCGTATTGTTTATAGACGAAGATGCAAATGTCGCTTCTTTTAAGGTCTATACTGAAGGAGAAATAAAACCCAGCTTCTTAGTCCCGGACGGAAAAACAAATCCGATGTATGAAACATTAGTGGAGACAGTAGACCTCCAGAATCGAAAGTTTGGGGCCTTATCCAAATCCTTAGATGAGGAAATCCGCCTCAGAAGAAGATTATTAAAAGTCAGAATCAAGGAGTAGATTAAGATTTTTGCAAATAGGTAGAGGGGATCGCGGAGATCTCCTCCTTCTTCTCCACATCCGAACTATTCTCAAAACTTTCGGAATAATCCTTAAAGTTTGTACCCATTATTCTATCCCAAAAATTAAAATAAAGACTGTAATTCCCATGAAACTTTTGGTGATGAAGATTATGATGGGTAGAAGTGTTGATCCATTTTAAGATCGGATGAATAGTCCAACCTTTTGGAAAGAACTCATATCCTAGATGCCACCAGATATTCATAATCATCGCATAAAAAGTATGAATTAAAAAAACATAAAAATGAAGAGGAAGGATACATAGAGCTGGAACTACATATACACCTTCCAAAAAAGCCTCCACCCAATGAAAATTATAGGCAGCCATGGGAGAAGGATTTACGGATCGATGATGCACTGAATGTATATAAGGATAAATTTTTCGATGATGCATAATCCTATGAGCCCAATAAAACCAGGTTTCATGCCAAATAGTAAGCAACAAAAAGCTGAATATCGCGTAACCTAATCCGTATTCAGCAAAGTCCTTATACGTTTTTATATGAAGGATCTTCAATTTTCCAAGAATATATACTGAAACAGCAATCGTGCTGAACATAACCAAAGTAATCGCCGATTGTTTTAATTCAAAAATGATTCTTTCTCTTTTAGGGAAATCCTTCTGGATTCTGAATTTCTGAAAAAAGTCCTTTTTCCAAACCCAGAAGATCAGAAATGCAAGTCCCGCAATCGGATAATAACGCAGGAAATTCATTTTTAACTGATAAAGAGCAAAACCTGATACACAGTATTCCCAACTTAGTTCACAAACGAATCTCATTCCGACCTTCCTTGTCTAGAATAACCGATTTTAAAGAATTAGTCTTTCAAAAAATAGGTCGACGAATTCTATCTAAAGCGCTCTACTAATCGATTCTTATGGCATTCAAAAGAAGTATATTCGCAAGCGCATCCGAAGATAGATTGGAAAACCTAGTTTTAGAAAGATTAAAACCTGGTGCCGACAAGGAAAAAATAGACGCCCGCATCTGGGACTTATTCGGAGAAGTTTGGTGTATCATGTTTACTGATCTTTCAGGATTTTCACGAGGAGTAGAAAAATTCGGGATCATTCATTTTCTACAAACCATTCACGAATCCGAAAGAGTTTTAGTGCCTATCATAGAAGATCATGATGGAATACTTCTCAAATCGGAAGGAGATAGTTTTTTGGTGATCTTCAGGAATGTAGGCAAAGGACTACAAGCTGCGATCAGAATGCAAAAAGAATTATTAGAATATAATAAGGACAAAATCCCTGAAGAAAAGATTCTTCTCTGTGTCGGACTCGGCTACGGAAAGGTTTTGAAAATAGGAGATTCAGACGTTTTCGGTTCCGAAGTAAATACTGCTAGCAAACTAGGAGAAGATACTGCAGAGGCCGGAGAGATTCTAATCACTCAAACTGTTTTTGATAATGCGCAAGATACTGGTTTAAAATTCGAACCGATTAAAGATGTGCCTGCGGGAACACATGGGGCATATAGAGTTCTATATTGAAAACAAAATTTATAATCAGGAAAAACAGGATGACCCTAAAAAAAACAATCTGCCTTCTATCGTTTCTTTTTCTATCACCTGTATTCGGGCAGGAAAAGGATACCGTTCTTAGTTTCGAAACGGAACAAGAATACGTCGATTTCGTTTATAGCCTACAGTCAGTGTTAGTAGAACGGTATCCGAAATCGAAACTACAATGGGTTTTTATAAACTCATCCCAATATGAAACGGATTTAAATAATGTAATCGCGTTGGCAAACGCCGATTTTAAACAAAAAATAAATCACAAATTCGTTAAACAACAGAAGGAGCCGACTTCTGACCTTATAAAATCCGGGAAGTTCCTTATAGGGAAAAGAAAAACCGCAACCGAAGATCAAGCCATTTGGATCACAATCGTCGGATATGATAAAAATGGACTATTCATAAACGATTCCAAAAAAGGACCTTTCGAGCGAGTGTCATTCGATGGAATTGAGTCGGCTTACTTCCTCAAATAGATCCCCGTAATTCTGAACGAGTAATTTTTCCAAGGAAAACACATGAAAAGAAACGTTTTATCTTTATGCTTCATACTAATTTTAGCGTCTTGCAAATCGACTGCAAAAAGAGAAGTGCCGCGAGAGATGTCCCATTTTAAAAATCTTCTAATAGAAACGAATCTTTTGATCCGCCAAATCGTTCCTCCGAAATTCAACCCCGTTCCGAAAGATGAAGAAATACCTTATCACTACGATTACGCTCTTCTTTCCGATGATAAACAGATCGAGATACGGTACATCGTAAAGTCGATCCCTGGGCTTCTCAAAGAGATAGAAGAAATCAAAAAAAATAATCCGAAGGCTGTTATAGTAACCCCTAAAAAGAACGATTATTTAATTCACTTCGCCACTTTTCTAATTAATCTGGGAGGAGAATTCGCCGCCACCTCTTATACGGCATTTCCCACCAAAGCCGTTAAAGATGAATTCGGAGCCGACTGGGGAAGCAATTCCGCATTCGAAATGATTCCCGGTACGGATAGAAAATACAAATATTGCTTTATGACTGCTTTACATAAAGATAATATAGCAGACGTTTATATTTTATATTTATCCAACGATTCGGAAAATTTGATTCAATTTGCGAAGAAGACGTATCTATTCTATAATCTTCGATTCATGTAATCTTAGGAATCACTCTAATCGCAAAAATTTTTAGTCATACGACTCAATCTTCGAATCAGTCATATCAAAAAGGACCGATCCCGGAAACCAGGCACTAGTATAACCTTTGCCTTTATAATAGCAGCCCCCTCCCCAGTCTAAAGGAATATCCGCATAATACCAAGTTTCGGATTTTCCTTTAGGCTCTTTAGAGCCTTGGGTTTTAGCAAGAAGTACCAATTTCGATTTTTCGGGAAATTTATCTGTTTGGATCGATTTTTCATCTTCTCTAGTATTACAAACGATGGAAGGAAAATCGTAACCTGGGCCGATGCGTGCAAGGCTCGATTTAGATAAGTATTTTGATTTTCCGGGAATGGTTTTAACAGCCACACCTTCTATCTTTCGCTCAGTAGATTCAGGAAGAAAAAATCCTCCAAAGTAACTAGCGTCATTAGAGCAGTATAATTTTGCGGAATAACGAATAGAATATTTTGTAGGAACAATACTGCAGGTTCGGTTGGCTTGGAAATTATAAGGTTTACATGGCTCTTCCGCGGATGCTTGCATAATCACCTTGTTTGATTCTATCTTATAAGTCCCGGAATATCCCCCACATCCATCTCCGTCATAATTTTCGAAAAAAGTAAAGTCCTCTCTGAATTCCAAATACCAACCGAAGGTCCTGTTTTCAGGTCCCCAGTAAATTCCGAGCAAATTAGATTGTCTTGTTTCTAAATCGATTTTGTTTTCGGATGCGAGGTTTAGGTAAATTCCTACGAAAATAAATGGTACAAATAGAAGTTTTTTCATCCTGAATAGTGATATTAGACCCCGTTTAAAACAAGGCCTAATCATCGTTTAACGTTTGATCTTAAGGAATTAACTTGGCCGGTATATCCTTTTTATCAATTTCCTTTCTTTGAGTTTTATTCTGTCCATGTCTATAATCCGAAATAGCTTGATAAACAGATTTTCTAACTCGATTGATCCCGCCTAGAGGTTTATGCTCTTGGAGAGAATGCCAAGGTGTATAAGATACGTTCTCACAAAGAGAATCCATCTTTTCATTTGTAAATTCCTGCTTAGGAATCAATATCTCTGCTACCGGATAAAATGGTGAAACTTCTTCATCCCAAACAACAGCGGGATCTTCCACCGGCATAGATTTAGGATCTTTTTGAAGCTGAACCATAAAAGTAAAACAAGCCGAAGATTCTTTCAGTTGTTTACTCATCGCCTCTCTTAAATAATTTTCAGCCGGAGAATCCGGAATTTCGGATTTAGTTTCAGAACATGGTTTTACGGAATATTTCACCGCCTTACCTTCTCCGAAAGCGTAAGGGGTTGTAGACCAATAACGAATTTCTAATGGACTTGTGATCTTTTTGCCTCGGATGGCTCTTACTTTGGAAAGACCGCCCAATTTCCAACTAAATGGATTCCAACCAAAAAAATAAGAACCGGGTTTACCAGCAAACGCAGCCTCGAATAAAGCCAAGTATTCATCCGGAGCTCCTACAGGAAGAACAGGGTGATTGATCAGTAAAAAATCCTGGGTTTTCTCTTGCGCTTCTTCAACTAAGATCTTTTTTCCTGGAACATCGAAAAGTTTGATCCCAACTCCGCGGATATCTCCTTCCAAGTCTGCTTTCGGTTTTTGAGATCCGTTAGAAAAACGAACCAAACCTTGATAGGATTTTCCTGGCTGGAAAACTCCCAACTTATACTGAGGATCTAGATCTTTTTTTACGGTAAAGTTAGCAGCCACACAGCCATGATGTTTAGGATGTGCGTCTCTCCTGACAACGGCTCCATCTTTATAAGATTCTTTAAGAGAAGTTAGAGTAAGCTCCAAAGTACGCTTTGCGATAGATTCTTCTTCAGGAAATGAGTATTCCTTTCCTAATTCGACGGAGTCCGGAATTTTTACGTACGGTCCTCCGCAGGAAAGTGAAAATACCAGAAAGAAGAGATATAAGATAGAAAGTTTTTGTCCCATGGCCTGATTCTGTCCCGGGAAATTCTTTTGTCGATATAAAAGAAGCAGGGAATCATATTGCCTGAACCCTTATTTTAATAGGTTCTAAAATAAAAAAGGGACTCTTTTCGGAGTCCCTTCATCAAACCTGTTCGCGGTCTCATGCAACCGCGAACCATTGTGAATAAAAGATTCTTACCAGCGATAGTGGCTGAATGCTTTGTTTGCATCTGCCATTTTGCGGATATCTTCTTTCTTCTTGATTGCAGCTCCGGTGCCTTTTTGAGCCTCGATAAATTCTGCAGCAAGCTTATTAGCCATTCCTTTCTCGTTTCTATCTCTAGAATAACGGATCAACCATCTGATTCCGAGAGCTAAACGTCTTTCAGGACGAACTTCGATTGGAACTTGGTAAGTCACACCACCTACGCGGCGGGATTTAACTTCCACCTGAGGTTTAACGTTTTCTAATGCTTCTTTAAAAGTAACGTAAGGATCATTTCCGGTTTTCTTTTGGATTAGATCCAGAGCATCATAAAATAAAGATTCTGCTACGGATTTTTTTCCGTCCAACATCAAGCAGTTGATAAACTTCGCGATGTTTGCATCTCCATAAACCGAATCCGGTTGGATCTTGCGTGGTTCTACTTTTCCTCTTCTTCTAGACATTCCTAATAACTCCCTTACGCCTTAGGTTTTTTCGTTCCGTATTTAGAACGACTCTTACGACGTTTGTCGATACCGAGAGTATCCAAGGTACCACGGATAATATGATAACGAACCCCTGGAAGGTCTTTTACCCTTCCCCCGCGGATCAGAACAACGTTGTGCTCTTGCAGGTTATGTCCCTCACCGGGAATATAAGCGGTCACTTCAATACCGGTTGTTAAACGAACCCTTGCGACTTTTCTTAAAGCCGAGTTCGGTTTTTTCGGTGTGAAGGTAGTCACCTTCGTGCAAACTCCCCGACGTTGGGGGCTACTTTTTAATGCAGGAGATTTAGATTTGTTAACCTGTTTCTTCCTGCCGTGACGTATAAGTTGGCTAATTGTAGGCATGAGTTTCTTCTTTTTAGCAGGCCGGTGACCTATTTTACCAGTTCTACCGACCCTGCTCTATTGTAAAGCTTTCCTTTAATTCTCGTTGTCTTCCGGTATGGCCATCGGAATTTCTTCCTCTTCCACTTCCAGAGGACGATCTAGATCCCCGTAAGTTTCTTTGAACACCGCGACATCGCGATATTTTCTCATTCCGGTTCCCGCAGGGATCATGTGACCGATGATTACGTTCTCTTTAAGTCCCGCTAAGTTATCGGTCTTTCCTTTGATTGCAGCGTCGGTTAACACCTTAGTTGTTTCCTGGAAGGAAGCAGCCGAGAAGAACGACTCAGTATTCAAAGATGCTTTCGTTAAACCTAAAAGAATTGGAACACACTGAGCAGGAGATCCTCCCTCAGCGATCACTCTCTTGTTTTCTTCCAAGAAAGCGAAACGATCCACTTGTTGTTGGTTTACGAAAGAAGTGTCTCCGGAATCGGTGATTAAAACCTTACGCATCATTTGGCGAACAACCACTTCGATGTGCTTATCATTGATATGCACCCCTTGTAGTCTATAAACCTCTTGGACCTCTTGCACCAAATAAACTTGGAGTGCGGTAACACCTTTTACTCTCAAGATATCATGTGGATCCAGGTTTCCATCGTCTAACTGGTCTCCTCGTTTTACGAAGTCTCCGTGACGAACACGTAATTGTTTTCCGATCGGAATAGTTACTTTTACTTTATCCAGTTCTTCGTTGTCTGGAACGATATAGAGAACTCGTTTTTCTTTTACGATCTCTCCATTATCTTCTATCTTACCGTCGGTTTCTGCAAGAGTAGTCGCATCCTTAGGACGACGTGCTTCGAAAAGTTCATCTACCCTTGGAAGACCACCGGTAATATCTCGGGTTTTTTCAGCAACGGTTGGGATTTTGAAAAGAATATCTCCCGCTTTTACTTTGTCTCCATTTTGAATGGAGATAATCGCATCCACAGGAACCAGATATTCTTCTTTGCTTCCTCCGGAAGTCACAACGACTCTCGGAATTAATTTCTCACGGCGTTGCTCGATCACCTTATAATTAACGTTAGAAGTTTTAACGTCCTCGTCCCTACGAACGTTCTTACCTACTTCCAGATCCACCCAAGAGGCGATTCCTTCAATTTCAGTAACACCGATTTCGTTGAACGGGTCGAATTCTCCGAGCGCTTGATTCGCTTCGGTAATCTGTCCGACTTTTACGTTCAGAGTAGTAGAAGTTTTTACTGGAACAACCGCTTCTTCTCCCAGAATTCTGAAGAGACCGTCCGCGATTTTTACCGTTCCTGGAGCTTCGGAAGTTACGTTTTCTCCAGAAGCAAGAGTTGCAACCAACTCTCCTTTATCCACTTTCTGTCCGTTCTCAACTCTAAGGTTGGTTAGGTCGGAAGAATTGAACTGTTGGATCAATCTTTGTACTACGATGGATCCACGACGAGAGAAGATCAAACCTCTATCAAGAGTTTGTAAAGTTCTACCGTTGATCGAATTAACGATTGCGCGGTATCCTACTTTGTGTTCCTTCTCTTGTACTTTTGCGGAAGCAGCACCACCGATGTGGAATGTTCTCATTGTAAGCTGAGTTCCTGGCTGACCGATAGATTGTGCCGCGATGGTTCCGACTGCTTCTCCGATCTCCGCAGGAGTCAGACGAGCCATATCCATTCCGTAACATTTAATACAGATTCCCCAACGAGCTTCGCAGGTTAAAGGAGAACGAACTTTGATTTTTTCGTAACCAAGGTTCTCCAGTTTTTGTCCTACTTCTCTTGTGATCAAAGATCCTTTAGGGTAAACCACACTTTCAGTAACCGGGTCAACGATGTCCTCAGAAGTATAACGTCCAAATACACGGTCGCTTAGAGAAACGATAACGTTCTCACCTTCTTTTACGGTTCCAAGAGTGATACACTCTTCGGTTCCGCAATCGTCTTCTGCAACGATCACGTCTTGGGAAATATCCACCAAACGACGAGTCAGGTAACCTGCATCCGCAGTTTTTAACGCGGTATCTGCAAGGCCTTTACGAGCACCGTGAGTAGAGATGAAAAATTCAAGAACGCTTAATCCCTCGCGGAAGTTAGAACGAATCGCTAATTCAATGATCTCACCGGAAGGTTTCGCCATCAGACCACGCATACCGGCCAACTGACGGATCTGTTGTTTAGATCCACGAGCACCGGAAGCCGCCATGATGAAGACCGGGTTATATCCGCCCTTGTCTTTTTCCAATTCCTTGAACATGGAATCTGTGATGAGGTCGTTGGTTTTAGTCCAGATCTCGATCACTTTTTTCTTACGTTCTTCGTTAGTAATAATACCTTTACGATATTCTCCGTCGGCTCTTTCTACTTCTTTGTTAGCATCGCCAACAAGAGTAACTTTACCTGGAGACACTCTAATGTCTTCGATAGAAATAGTCGGGCTGAAGATAGTTGCATAACGATATCCTAATTTTTTAATATCGTCCAACATTAGAACGGTTTGAGCCGGTCCGTATTTCTCATAAACTTCCGCAATGATCCTGTTGGTCTCTTTATCGGAGAGAGCACGGTTCACATAAGGATATCCTTCAGGAAGAACCGTATTGAAGATCAGACGACCTGCAGTTGTTTCCAGAATTTTTCCTTGGTGAAGAACTGAAATTTTAGTTCTATATTCTATCACTCCTCTGTCGATCGCGTAAGTAACCTCGTCCAGGTTCGCGAATGATTTAAGAGGAACTCCTGCTTCGGTTGGAAGTTCAGAAGTTAGATAATAAATTCCGAGTACGATATCCTGAGTAGGTCCGCAGATCGGGTGACCGTTTGCAGGGTTCAAGATATTGTGAGGAGAAAGCATGAGCATCCATACTTCCAACTGAGCTTTTGGAGTCAGCGGAACGTGGATCGCCATCTGGTCCCCGTCGAAGTCAGCGTTGAACGCGTGACATACAAGAGGGTGAAGTTTGATCGCTTTTCCTTCTACAAGAACCGGAAGGAATGCTTGGATCCCTAAACGGTGAAGAGTAGGAGCACGGTTCAACATAACCGGGTGCTCTTTCACTACTGTTTCCAGAACGTCGAAAACTTCTTTTTCTTCTGCTTCTACTTTTTTCTTAGCGGACTTGATGTTAGGAGCTAGGTCCAAATCCACCAAACGTTTCATTATAAAAGGTTTAAATAACTCGAGAGCCATCTTCTTAGGAAGACCCATCTCGTGGTATTTCAGCTCAGGACCAACTACGATCACCGAACGACCGGAGTAGTCCACACGCTTACCGAGTAGGTTTTGGCGGAAACGTCCCTGCTTTCCTTTCAGCATATCTGAAATGGATTTAAGAGGTCTGTTACCTTTACCTTTTACGGTACGTTTGCGGCGGCTATTATCGAATAACGCGTCAACCGCTTCTTGGAGCATACGTTTTTCGTTACGAACGATGATCTCAGGAGCTTTTAACGCAAGAAGGCGTTTTAGACGGTTGTTTCTGTTGATAACACGACGATATAGATCGTTCAAGTCAGAAGTAGCAAAACGTCCACCTTCTAACTGAACCATTGGACGAAGTTCAGGTGGAATGACCGGAACCACATCAAGAACCATCCACTCAGGACGGTTTCCTGAATCGCGGAAAGCTTCTAATACTTCCAAACGTTTCAGGATTCTTTTGTCGGAGATCTTTTCTTTTTCTTGGATCTTTTGGCGGATGATGCGAGCTTCCGCATCAACATCGATACGAGAAAGAAGTTCTTTGATCGCGTCCGCACCGATACCAGCAACAAACTTGTCGCCGTATTCGTCTAGGTATGCGTGATATTCTTCTTCGTCGATTAACTCGCCGCGATTTCTTCCTGTATCAGCCGGATCGATGATCACATATTTTTCAAAATAAAGAACACTCTTGAGCTGATTGATGGTCATGTCCAAGAGAAGTCCCATTCTGGAAGGAACAGAACGATAGTACCAGATATGAGAAACAGGAGCCGCGAGCTCGATATGGCCCATACGTTCACGACGAACTTTGGAGTGAGTTACCTCAACACCACATTTGTCGCAAACCACACCTTTATAACGGATGGACTTGAATTTTCCGCAGTAACATTCCCAGTCCTTAGTAGTTCCGAAAATTTTCTCACAGAAAAGACCGTCTCTCTCGGGCTTCAGAGTACGGTAGTTGATTGTCTCAGGTTTCTTTACTTCTCCGTAAGACCATTCTTTGATCCTTTCCGGAGACGCTAATCTGATTGTTATTGATTCAAAATCGTTATTGGATCTCATGCTACCTTTCTTCCCTTAGGCGTTCTCGATCGTTTCGAACTTAATCTTCTTCTTGCTCTTGGAATATTCGTCTTCGTAGTCGGAGATATCAACGCTGTTACCTTCCGAGTCGGTGATGACGATATCCAATGCAAGACCCCTGAGTTCCTGCACTAGTACGTTAAAGGATTCCGGAATTCCAGGTTTAATGGAATGGATTCCTTTAACGATAGCTTCATAGATTCTTGCTCTTCCGAGCATATCGTCCGACTTGATGGTAAGAAGTTCCTGAAGAGTATGAGAAGCGCCATAAGCTTCGAGAGCCCAGACCTCCATCTCTCCTAAACGCTGACCACCGAACTGAGCCTTTCCTCCAAGTGGTTGTTGAGTAACCAAAGAGTAAGGTCCGGTAGAACGAGCGTGGATCTTGTCGTCCACCAAGTGAGCGAGTTTTAACATGTAGATGTAACCGCAGAATACCTCGTTCATAAAAGGTAAACCGGTACGTCCGTCGTATAATTTGAATTTAGAGCTGAGAGGAAGATTTGCTTCTTTGCAATACTTCTCTACATCTGCTTCAGTAGCTCCGTCGAAAACTGGAGTTTCGAAATTGATTCCCAGCTTGCTTGCAGCAAGTCCGAGTTGAGTTTCAAAAATCTGTCCCAAGTTCATACGAGAAGGAACACCTAACGGGTTCAGAACGATATCCATCGGAGTACCGTCTTCCATGTAAGGCATGTCTTCTTCTGCCATGATACGTGCAACGACACCCTTGTTACCGTGGCGTCCTGCCATTTTATCTCCGACCAGAAGTTTACGTTTACGAGCTACGAAAACTTTCACCATTTCTTCTACGCCGGCAGGAAGTTCATCTCCCTTCTCGCGTGAGAAACGTTTGATATCGATTACAGTTCCTTCGAAACCGTTCGGCATACGAAGAGAAGAATCTCTTACTTCCTTCGCTTTTTCACCAAAGATAGAGTGAAGAAGTTTGTATTCAGGAGTCAGGTCTGTTTCCCCTTTCGGAGTCACCATACCAACCAGGATATCTCCCGGTTTTACTTCTGCACCGATACGGATTACACCGGTCTCATCTAGATCACGGAAAGCTTTGTCCGAAAGATTCGGAATATCTCTTGTGATCTGCTCTTGTCCAAGTTTGGTTTCTCTTGCTTGGATCTCGAACTCTTCGATATGGATAGAAGAGAATATATCGTCTTTTACAACTTTTTCGGAGATTAGGATCGCATCCTCGAAGTTATAACCTTCCCAAGGCATGAATGCCACAAGAACGTTACGTCCAAGTGCCAGGGTTCCATTGTCTACCGCTGGACCGTCCGCAAGAACAGTTCCTTTTTGGAGAATGTTACCATTTTCATCCATTCTTTCGCCGGACACGATCTGTCCTGCGATAGTAGTTCCCCTGCGAACTTCTTCGCCGCTGGAAACGATTGGCTGGTATTGTTTGTTACCAGAGATCAGATTGTATTCGCGAATGTTTCCGTTATCCGCAGTCACTTCGATTTTCTCTTTGCTGACTTTGGTAACTTTACCGTCGATCTCTGAGTGAACCACCCCAACAACTGGAGTTTGGTTAAAACAAGTACCTTGGTTGGTTTTCTTAAATTTAGTAAGATCGTAAGTGTCGGATTCTTTTCCGCCCTTGCGCTCGATTACCACCTTCTCCGCATCTACGTATGTAACCACACCTTCATATCTGGAGATGATACAAATACGAGAGTCGTAAGCTGCACGAGTTTCCATTCCTGTTCCCACGAAAGGAGCCTCTTGGCGAAGAAGAGGAACCGCCTGACGTTGCATGTTAGAACCCATGAGCGCACGGTTTGCGTCATCATGCTCTAAGAATGGGATCAGTGCGGTAGAAACGGATACTACCTGCATTGGAGCTAAGTCCATATACTGGATCTCGTTCGGGTTACGGAAAGGGTAATCCGATCTGTGACGAGTAGAGATCAGTTTATTTTTAAACTCTCCCTTCTCATCTACAGGAGAAGAAGATACCGCGATAGAATGATATTCTTCCTTATCTGCGGTTAAGTATTCTATGTTATTGGATACTTTGCTGTTTTTGACTACTCTGTAAGGAGTTTCCAAGAATCCGTAATCGTTCACTCTCGCATATGAAGACATGGAGAGGATCAAACCAATGTTTGGACCTTCAGGAGTTTCAATCGGACACATACGGCCATAATGGCTATAGTGAACGTCACGCACTTCGAATCCTGCTCTATCTCTGGAAAGACCTCCAGGTCCCAAAGCGTTCAAACGACGTTTGTGAGTAAGCTCTGCCAGAGGGTTTGTCTGGTCCATAAATTGAGACAATTGGCTGGATCCGAAGAACTCGTTAATAACTGCTGTGATCGGTTTAATGGAGATCAGAAGTTGTGGTGTTTGAGTTCCAACTTCTTGAACGGTCATTCTTTCTTTGATCACTCTTTCTACACGAGTGAAACCGACTTTCAATTGGTTTGCGATTAACTCACCAACAGAACGAATACGACGGTTCCCTAAGTGGTCGATATCATCCGGATAATAGTTCTCAGTTTCGGAGATCAAGTTGAGAAGGTAACGTACAGTCTCGATAATATCCGCAGGTCTTAGAACTCTTTCGTGAGCGCTTGTAAATTCTTTCGGGTTATTGAATTCGAACTTACTATTGATCTTATAACGACCTACATCGCCCAGATCAAAAGTTTTAGGAGAGAAGAATAAACGATTCAATTCCGCTTCTGCGTTCTCGATCGTAGATGGCTCTCCTTGTCTCATGATTCCGTGGAATTTTAGAACTGCGTCTTCGTAATCGTTGACTCCGTCTTTTTCCAAACAATTGACTAGAACAGGATTATCCTTGTCTTTAGGATATTCTACGAGTTCAACTTCCTTCACCTTCATCTCTTTTAAGATGGAGATATTGTCCTCGTTAATCTTGGAACCCGCATCGAGCATAACCTCTCCGGTTTCCATGTTGATCACATCAGCGATCACTCTACGTCCGATCAGACGTTTGAGTTCCTTCGTAGAAGCTCCGCCGATTTTTGCTTTGGAGGATTTATAAAATAAACGTAATATTTCTTCGTTTGTCCCGTGTCCGAGAGACTTAACAAGAAGAGTTGCAGGAAATTTTTTCTTACGGTCGATTTTTGCGACCAAAATTCCCTTATTGTCCATTTCGAATTCCAACCAGGATCCGCGGTATGGAATTACTCTCGCGGAGTAAGTATCTCTTTCTTCATCATAAGAGAAGAAGATACCAGGAGAACGGTGAAGCTGTGATACAACAACACGCTCAGCTCCATTGATGATAAAAGTTCCCTGCTCGGTCATTACAGGAAGATCGCCCATGTAAACGACCTGCTCGCGGATCTCTCCGGTTTCTTTGATAATAAGTCGAATGACCGCTTTTAAAGGAAGAGCGAAAGTAGCATCTGTATCCTTACATTCCTGAGGAGACTTCTTAGCTTCTCCTAAAACATAGTGACTGTATTCCATCACCATATCGTTGTTCGGACTTTCTATAGGGAAGGTTTCTCTAAAAACCGCTTCTAGTCCCTGATTTTTTCTTTTGGTGGGATCCTTAACTTCGGATTGAAGAAACCAATCGAATGACTTCTTCTGAATCTGAATCAAGTTAGGTAGGTAATCCAAATTGGTGATTTTACCGAAGTTTACCCGTTTTCTCTCTACTTGACCGTACATTCGTGTGCTCCCTGGGGTGATGGAAAATTATAACTGCGCGAAAAAATGCAATAAGGCAAGGAAGTCCGCTGGCCTCCTTGCCTGAGTGAAAGGATTGTAATCAGATATCGAGGAGACAAAGCCTCGTCCCTGATTAGACAGCCTTAAGTTCGATTTGAGCTCCGACAGCTTCTAATTTCTTTTTAATGTCGTCAGCTTCTGCTTTCGCAACGCCGTCTTTAACAGACTTTCCGCCAGCTTCTACCAAGTCTTTTGCTTCTTTCAAGCCAAGACCGGTGATCTCGCGAACAACCTTGATAACTTCGATTTTTTTATCGCCGAAACCTTTCAATACAACGTTGAAGGAAGCAGGCTCATCTGCTGCCGCTGCTCCGCCACCTGCTGGTGCCGCTGCAGCTACTGCTACTGGAGCCGCTGCGGAAATTCCGAACTTCTCCTCCATTTTTTTAACTAGATCGGCTGCTTCCACAAGGGTAAGTTTGCCGAGTTGCTCTAATAACGCTTCAGTGGTAGACATTTTGTGCTCCTTTGATTCCGTTTGGTCCTTTAAACTACTTACTAAAATTGGTTCTTACTGATTGTTCTTTTCTGCGACTGCTTGGATAGCTCTTGCAAGTCCTGCGATAATTTGGTTCAGACCAGAAGCGATACTTCTTGCCGGACCGTTGATACCGCCTGCGATCTGAGCCAAGAGTTGTTCTCTTGACGGAAGACCTGCGATTGCTTCCACATCTTCCGCGTTCAAAACAGACCCGTCTAAATATCCCGCTTTCAGAATAAGATTCTTATTCGTCTTAGCATATTCTTTTAGAATTTTGGCTGCGCTTGGAAGATTTGCATCCGCGAAAATTGCCGCTAGAGGTCCTTGGTATTCGGATCCAAAAGCGATGTTCTTATCCTTATGCTTCTCGGATTCTTTGAGTGCCAATAGAAAGAGATTGTTCTTGATCACTTTCATCTCGGAACCTTCTTTACGAAGTTTCGCGCGAAGATTTGTGATCTCTTCTACTGTGAGTCCGCTGTAGCTGGCTAGGATAAAGTCGCTACGTTTTTCTAATCTGCCTTTTAATTCGGCTACTGCTTCAATTTTTTCCTGGCTGGGCATTGTTCCTACTCCCGTCTACTACATCCTTAAATGGATGTGTTGACCAGTTCCTTAATGTCTACTTTCACACCGGCACCCATAGTTGGGGAAACGGAGAAAGTTTTCAGATAATCACCCTTTGCATCGGAAGGTTTGTCCCGGAGAAGAGTTTGAACTACTGTGCGAATGTTTTCTACAAGTTTGGTTTGATCAAAACTGACCTTTCCAACTCCTAAGTGAACGACTCCACCTTTATCAGGACGATATTCAATACGTCCTGATTTCAGCTCGCCAACCGCTTTCGCTACATCGTTAGTAACTGTTCCAGCCTTAGGCTTAGGCATTAATCCTTTACGTCCTAAGATCGGTCCCAGTTTACCTACTTCCTTCATCATGTCAGGAGTAGCAACGCAAGCATCGAAGTCGGTCCAACCGCCGGCAACTTTCTCGATCAGGTCCATATCGCCCACGAATTCCGCACCTGCGTTTTTCGCGTCGTTCTGTTTGTCTCCTTTGCAGAAAACAAGAACACGAACCAGTTTACCGGTTCCGTGAGGAAGAGAAATAGTTCCCCTCACGTTTTGGAGAGATTTATAATTTACTTTCGTAGAGATCTCTATCGTTCCGTCGAATTTAGAGTAAGAAGTAGCTTGCGCTAATTCTACAGCTTTCTCGATCGGATAAACTTTAGTTGCGTCGACTTTCTCTTTAGCCGCGCGATATTTTTTTCCGCGTTTCATGAATTAACCCTCTACCGTAACGCCCATAGAACGACAAGTTCCGGCGATAATTTGAACAGCTGCGTCCAGATCATTCGCGTTTAAGTCTTCCATTTTGGTTTTAGCAATTTCTTCTAATTGCTTACGAGAAATCTTCCCAACCTTAGTGGTATGAGGAGTTGCGGAACCAGTCTCCAACCCGATCGCCTTCTTAACAAGAAGAGCCGCCGGAGGTGACTTGGTAATGAATGTAAAACTCCTGTCGGAGAATACGGTGATTACAACGGGAAGTTTGTACCCGATCTGGGACTTAGATCTCTCGTTGAACTGTTTACAGAACTCCATGATGTTCAATCCTGCCTGACCGAGAGCCGGTCCGACTGGAGGAGCAGGGTTGGCCTTACCGGCTTCAACCTGGAGCTTAATCTGCTTTACTACTTTTTTTGCTGCCATTGGCGAAACACCTTATTTGTTTCTCCCGGTTTTCCCACCGGTCAGGGTTCGGTTTTGACCTGTAGATAATCTAATTCCACAGGGGTAGAGCGTCCGAAAATCTCTACCTTCACTCTGAGTCTTCCTTTGTCTGGGAAGATCTCGTCTACGACTCCAGTAAAATTCGCGAAAGGGCCATCGATAATCTTCAGGCTATCTCCCACTTTAAACAACAATCTAGGAGTAACTGGCTCCTCAGATTGGAACTCTCCGGTTTCCGCGAAAAGATTTTTCACTTCGTCTACAGAAAGAGGTTCAGGCCCTCCATCTTTTGATCCCACAAAAGTGGAAACAGAAGGAAGACTTTGGATCATAAAACGAAGGTCCTCGTCCATATCCATCTCAACAAGAACGTAGCCCGGCATAAGTTTTTTCTTAGTGACCTTCTTTTTGCCGTTCTTCATCTCGGCGACTTCCATGGTAGGAATGCGCACTTGAGAAATCTTCTCCTCCAGCTTGCGCTGTTGGATCAGCTTTTCCAGGTTCTTCTGGACCTTATTCTCGTGACCGGAATAAGTCTGTAACGCATACCATTTCAAATCAGCCATCATAATCACACTTTATCCTAAGTTCTTACAGATTCCAGAATCCGGTAAGAAGCTTCACAAACGCAGTATCCGAAAAGAATAGGAAAGCAGAGAAAAATAACACTGTAACCAGAACGACAATAGTAGACTGCATCACCTCTTGTCGATTCGGCCACTGAACTTTTTTAAGTTCTTCTCTACATTCTTGTATAAATGCGCCAAACTTCACTAATAAATCCTTCCTAATCCTCTTAGAACTCGAGGCAAAAACTCCAGGTCTGGAGAGAATCGAACTCCCACCAAGGACTTTGGAGATCCTTGTTCTACCATTAAACTACAGACCTATTCGAACCTTAGCCCTCTACCAGGCTTGAACTGGTGACCCCTTCCTTACCATGGAAGTGCTCTACCGCTGAGCTAAGAGGGCATGTCTATCTACCCGCTCCCGGAAGAGGAGCTAGAAATACACAGTATTTTTACCCAGGGTCCCTGGTCAAGGTTTTAGCGGCTCTTCCCTGGTTGCTGGCATTATTTATGCAAGGAGGAAGATTTTTTAAACCTTCTCCCCTAAGCAACGCTCGACTTTAGTGTGATGTCTGATGCCTTATGCGACATAAGAGCGTTATTCATTTGGGAAGAAGGATGAGTAATTTCTAAATTTTCCCCGCGAACCGCAAAGTGGAACCGATTTTCCTTATCAGAATCAATTTTCCGTTCCCGATGCCTTGACATATGGCATTTAACACCATATATTACCCTATATGATAGCTGTCAAAACCACATTATACATTCCAGACGAGCTGATCTCCAGTGCCCAAGACTATACTGGGATCCAAGAAAAGACACGTCTTGTGCAAGAGGGATTGCGCGCATTAATTCGGGAAAAATCTGCAGAAAGAATGGCTCTTCTCGGGGGAAGCGATCCTAAAGCAGAAGGTCCTATCCGCAAAAAAACTTCTAAATGACAGCGGTGCTTGTAGACACCTCCGTTTGGATCAATCACCTGCGCAAATCGGATCCCAAGCTGATAGAGCTACTCGGTTTAGGTTTAGTTCGACGTCATCCTATGGTAGAGGGAGAACTCAGTCTGGGGAATTTTAGAAATAAGAATTCTTTTCTGACGGAGTATGCTCAATTGAAAGAAGTTCCGATTGCAAACCATAAAGAAGCCCTGATCTTTTCGGAAAGAAATTCCCTGGCAGGACTCGGAATCGGCTGGATAGATGCACATTTGCTTGCAAGTTGCGTCTTAGGAACTGCAAAATTATATTCTGCAGACCTATCCTTGATAAAGGCAGCGGAGAAGATAGGGATTGCGGAAATTACAACATGAATGAGTTCGGAATCCAATCTTATACTTCTTTATTTTTAGTCTTTTCGATCGGACTCGCATTTCTATTTTCTTTGGGAGAAATATTTTCTTCTCCCAGAGGAGAAAAACAAAACTTACTAGCCTTTATTTTTTTCTTAGTGGGCATCTTTCTCACTCATGCATTCTTGCTTACATGTAAGATGATCATCCACTTCCCGGGCCTTTATCTGACACATCTTCCCATTTCGGGACTCATGGGACCTTTTATAGAACGTTATCTCCTTCTTGCGATGGGCAACACTCCTGAATCCAAAAAAATTTTTTATCTGAAGATGATTCCCGCTCTTGCAATATTTTTATGGATGGCACCTTTCTATTTTTCGGGAGGTCCGGAAAAGATCGAATTGCTCAAAAGTTTACAAACTACAGGTCTTCCTTTATTTTTAAAAATTCCCGTACTAAGTACGATGGGAGTCATGTTCGCATTTTTACTTTCCACGTTCTTTCGTTTGTTTTGGGGCTTTAGATTTTCAGTTATATATAAAGATCCAAGAATGCTTACGATCCTAGGAGTAAGCATTTGTATTTTGATCATTTTATTATATGGATCCATATCCGTATTTTTCGGATCCATCAGAGGATTAGAAGGTGTAGGCTCTTTGATCGGGATCTTCTTATGTGCTTTGTACATTCTGCGCCAGGGATTTCCAGAATTCTTCTTAGAAGTCCAAAGAGTAGTGGAAGAAGAAAAAAAATACAGAGCCTCTCAACTAGGTGGATTGGATCTAGAAGATATTAAACAAAATTTAGAAGATCTTTTTCAAAAGGAGAAGGTATTCTTAAAGGAAGATCTGACTCTTGGATTTTTAGCAGGCAAATTAGAGATCAGCACTCACCAACTTTCCGAATATTTGAACAACGAAATTGGAAAAAATTTTTTCCAATTACTGAATGAATACAGGGTAGAAGAGGCCAAAAAGAAAATAGAATCCGATCCTGCCGAAGTATTATTATCCATAGCCTACTCTTCAGGATTTGGCTCCAAATCCGCTTTCAACGAGGTTTTCCGAAAGGAGACCGGATTTACTCCTTCCGAATATAGAAATAAAATTCGAAAAAATAAGTCCAAATAGTCCGTTTCGATCGGTCTGGACGTTTATTTTATTCCACTCCGATCGGGGAGGACGATTTCTTTTTAGATCCGCCGTAAACTGAATACAGAGATCGGAGGAAAAATGGCAATCAACGCTTGTGATTTCGGTTGGGAATGTGTTCGGAATTTCGGACTATTCCAACTTTCTATGAACTTTATTAGATACTATCCTTTGGCTGGACTTGCATTCTTTATATTCTGGGTTTGGAAAAAAGGATACTTTGAAAAATACAGGATCCAGAAAAATTTTCCGAAATGGGAGAAGGTAGTATACGAGATCAAACAATCTGCAGTTACAATGGTAATGTTCAGCTTGGTTGCAGTTATTTCTTTCAGTCTTCAAAAATTAGGATATCTTCCGAGGGCACTTTACTTCGATATCTCCGAAAGAGGTTGGGCTTACGCGATCTTAAGTTATATTCTGATCACTATCTGGCATGAGACTTGGTTTTATTGGGCTCATAGGTTAATGCATCACAAAAAAGTTTATACGTTCGTGCATGCCATTCATCATAAATCGGTAAATCCTTCCCCATTGGCCGCTTACAATTTCCATTGGGCAGAAGCTTTTTTAGAAGCGATCTATGTTGTGCCGTTCATTAGCTTGGTCCCGATCCATTTCGGAGTGTTTATATTCCACACATTCTACGCGATGATAATGAATATTTGGTGGCATCTAGGATATGAATTTTTCCCTAAGGGTTGGGCAAGCCATCCGATCACAAAGTGGATTAACACTTCTACCCATCATAACCTTCATCACCAAAAGTTTCACGGGAACTATAGCCTCTATTTTAATTTTTGGGATAGAATCATGGGAACAAATTTCCCAAATTATGAAACTTACTTCGACGAAGTAGCGGAGAAGAAGGAAGATTATGAAAAATCTCCTGTCGGTTCCGAGATAGGATTTGCAAAATAATCTATATATAAAGTTTTTATAATAGCTCTAACTGGAAACCGAGAGAACTCGGTTTCCTTTTTTGTATCTTCAGTTTCAGAATATAATCCCGCTTCCTCCATGACCACCTCCACCGTGGCCTCCTCCACCACCATCACCGCCGGAACTGCCGCCGCCCCCTCCTCCAGAACCGCCTCTGGAAGTTCTTGTACTTCTTCCGGAAGAAGATGTTACAGTATGGCAATCGGATTTACAATCATCGCAGATAACTTTGCAAATAAATCCGATCCCGAGAGAATTTTCATTGGTCGCGACCAACAGACAAATGGAAAAGTTTTTATCACAATCCCTAACACAACGATCGTCGTTCATGCAGGATTCCAAAAAGAAAAGAACAAGGACTATCTGAAATGCCGATTTCATTTTTTTGGACCAATCTCATAAGGAAGTAACAACTCTTTGATCTGAATAGACTCTTCTAAGCTCGCTTCCGAAAATGCGGTGTGACCCTGTTTACTTTTAATATGTACATTCGCTCCATTTTTCAAAAGAAGTTTTACTATGTCCAGATTCCGATTGTAAACTGCCATCATAAGAGCAGTATGACCGTCTCTGGTTTTGGCGTTGATGTCTGCGCCGTTTCGAACTAAAAACTCTGCGATTTCAACTTCTCCCTCTCTTGCAGCAATCATCAAAGGAGTGAAATTTCGGGTAAAAGGATCTCTTGTATCTACGGAATAGCCTGACCTCAAACAACTCTGCAGACCGAATAGATCTCCTTTATAGACAAAATCAGAAGGATAAGGACTTCCCCCTCCCCCAGCGTATTGAGGAGAAATACAACTCATTAAAAAAATTGTTAAAAGGAAAAAGCACCACTTAACGCAAAAAGAAACAAATGGTAACTTGAAAGTGAAAAGATTCATATGTGTCCTCTTCAACAAGAGGACCATATTCAAATCAAAACGTTCCCGATTATTAAAATTTTTGTGAATCTGGAAATATTTTATTTCTAAAAAATTATTCGGGAGGAGGAGAATCAGGCATTAAGATGAGGATACGTCCGTCTTCCTCCATTTTCACATTGGAGAGAGACAATGCTTTTTTATATTCCGAAAAGCAGAAATCGAACAAGGTGGATTCGTCTCTGTCTTGGAGTAAGACCCTTCCTTGATGAACTTGAATCCCTCCGAAAAGTAATTTTCCGCCGATAACATAAATATAATTTTTGGAATTTGTTTTAGGATATGGAACTTCCTGTTCTGCTACGAACTCGATATCCAATACATTTTCATCCAATTTTAGATCTTTGATCTTACCTTCTACTTCCGGGGAAGGAAAAACCGAAAATGGTTCAAAAAACACCTTATTCCCTGAAATCACCAAACCTTTTCCCTTAGGAAAACGAACCAGGTCCTCGATGGATACACCTACAGTATTTAAAAGTTCTTTTGTATAAGGATTTAATAATGCTCGAACAGATTCATTTTCCAGCAAGATCCTGCCGGATTCCTGATCGATTTTAATGGTGGCTATACCCTCAAAGGAAACCCAAACCACTAATTTGACCTCGCCTGAAATTTTAAGTTTCCACACACCGTTATGAAAAATCGGTTTAAGTTTGATTTTACGAAGAGTAGATTCCGGAAAAGAAAACAATCTTCCGCCTATCAGCTTTTCCAAACTTTCAAAAGAAATCCGAATATTTCCGTTTAGGATCTTGAGAGTAAAAAGCTCCGGACGATCGAAATGTAGAATTTCTCCACTTTTAGGGATTGCCTCCAAAGAAAGGTGATCCGTTTCCACGAAAACATCTTTCTGCCAGTAAAACCGAACGTTTTTTAGAATTAGGCGAGGCCCAGCAAAATAATGCGAGTCAGAAACATTTTCCTTTTCGGAATCAATATCCGAAAAAGGTATATCCATATTCTCTATGCCAAGTCTTCCGGCCCAAAAAGAAAGAAATGCGATTGAGATTAATGCGACCCAATAAGTCCAAGGATGTAAAATTCGATTCGGCTTCATTTAGCTTTTGCCCAAAGGCAGTGGGAATTTTTTAGAATAACCGTTCTTCTTGGCTATTCTTTTCTAACAAGACATGTGATTGATTGGAAGGCCAACAGATTAAAAAGAGAATTATTTAATCTTTCTTTTAGTGGAACTTGCCGCTTTTAAAGACTTCTTTTTGGACTTGTGTTCCGATTTATCATCAAACTTAAAGAAGAAGTCTACAGGCTTTTTGTAAAGTTTCGCAAGGTTCCAAAATTCGATTACGTCTACCCTTCTGTCCCCGGCTTCAACTTTAGAAATGAAAGATTGGGGTGTTTTGAGGGCCTTGGCAACATCTACTTGGGTCAGTCCCGCTTCTTCCCGGGCCTTCTTCAGTAACTTTTGGAAAATCTTATATTCTTCGGTGTAGATTGTTTTAGCCAAGCAATACTAATTCTACTTCCCAATTCAGAATATACCAAATCAGGATATTAAAAAGATGCCCACCTAATTCCCCAGATATTTATCAATTAGTGTATCTTCTTCCATTCTAATGAATTTTCATAAAACGGTTTTTATCCTCCCTATTAGAAACTTTTCTTTCGAATTCGACTTGAAGACTTCTCCGAGTCATATCCCATTTTATCCATGCAAGAGTCGTTCAATATCGGGTTACTTATCTTTCCGGATATAACCCCTCTGGATTTTGTAGGGCCTTACGAAGTATTTTCCAGAATGAAAAATTCCAAAGTCTATGTGATTGCCGAGACCAAAGAACCGATTTCCTCCGAAAGAGGACTTTTTATTCTTCCGGACACAGGTCTGGACGAAAATATAAATTTGGATTTGGTTTTAGTTCCGGGTGGACTTGGCGTAAATCGACTCATGGAAAATGAAAAAATCCTGAACTGGCTGAGAGAAAAATCAAAAACCTCCAAATATATTAGTTCTGTATGCACCGGAGCTTTGGTCTTAGCCTCGGCTGGTCTTTTAAACGGATATAAGGCAACTACACATTGGCTCTCTTTAGATGTACTAAAACTTTTTCCAAAAATCGACGTGAAAGAAGATAGAGTCGTGATTGATCGAAATCGAATTACAGGTGGCGGGGTCACTGCAGGCATCGATTTTGCTCTCCAAGTTGTGGCAGAGATCCAAGGACAAAAAGCCGCAGAAGAAATCCAACTAATGATCGAATACAATCCGGAACCTCCTTTTTTAAGCGGACATCCTAAAAACGCAAATCCAGATCTGGTTTTAGAAACTCGGTCCTCTCGTAAAAAGGCCCAAGATCTTAGAAAGGATATAGCGACTAGGTCCATCGAAAGATTTTCTAAAGAGTGAAATTCATTTGAAGATTTATAATTTGACTATGATCGAGAAAATTCCGGTCAAAGCTATGATTGCACCCAGCATCCATCTCGTTTGAGCGGAGATGAGTTTGTGAATTTCTATTCGTAACTCTGCAATATCCCCTTTTAGCTCTGTTCGGAGTTCCGAAATTTTTTCATTCATTTCGGTGCGAAGTTCTTCTATATCTCCCTTTAGTTCTGCACGAAGTTCCGCGATATCCTCTTTTAGCTCGGCACGAAGTTCAGCAATGTCCTCTTTTAGCTCGGCACGAAGTTCGGCAATGTCTTCCTTTACCTCGGCACGAAGTTCCGCGATATCCTCTTTTACCTCGGTGCGAAGAGCAGCTAAATCCGATTTGAATTCCGCTCTTAGGTCTGCCAGGTCCGTTTTGTATTCGGAGCGAAAAGTATTCAATTCTTCCGAAAGTCTGTTATCAAATCTGTTCGAAACGAGTTCCACTATATTCTCCTCATTAGCTGCGAAAGAATCGTTGAAAAAATCCACAAATTCATTCGTACCATTATCACCCAATATTTCTTCCAATTTTCGCGGTATTCTGCGAAATATAGGCATTGCCATTAGTATGCTCCTTACGAGGAAGCTTGCAATTTAAAATTCCCCGTTATGAGGCTCGGGTTCGGAAAATTGATTCCTGAGCGTACTTTTTGTTTGGAAAAGTTCTTCCGGAATCAATATTCCAGAAGAACTTTATAAAAATAGAATGTATAAAAAAAGGAGTCCGAAGACTCCTTTTTAAAACTGGCATTTATCTCTTGCTTACTTATTCGGTTGAGGAGTATATCTCAGATAAGGTTTAATCTTCTTAAATCCTTTCGGGAATTTTTTCTCAGCATCCTCGTCAGAAACAGAAGGCACGATGATAACGTCCTCCCCATGTTTCCAGTTTGCTGGAGTCGCAACACTGTAATTCGCTGTCAATTGGAGAGAATCAATGACTCTCAAAAGTTCATCAAAATTCCTTCCAGTAGATGCAGGGTAAGTCAAGGTCAGTTTCACTTTTTTATCCGGACCTATCACAAACACAGAACGAACAGTTGTAGTTTCACTCGCGTTCGGATGGATCATATCATATAGACCGGAAACTTTTTTGTCTGCGTCCGCTATGATAGGATAATTCACTGTGGTATTTTGGGTTTCGTTGATATCTCCGATCCAACCCTTATGTGAGTCTACCGGATCCACGGATAATGCGAGTACCTTAACGTTTCTTTTCTCAAATTCCGGTTTAATTTTTGCAACGTAACCAAGTTCTGTTGTGCAAACAGGAGTATAATCTTTTGGATGCGAGAATAAGATTCCCCAACCTTCTCCCAAATATTTATGAAATTCTATCGGTCCTTCGGAAGTTTCTGCCTGGAAATCCGGGGCCACATCACCTAATCTAAGTGCCATAATCGATGCTCCTACTTTCAATTCTGGTCAACTTCACAGAAGATTGCAAGGATTTTATTCGCTATAACAGATTATTTATTTAAAATATAGGAATAATGACAATAAAGCAGATTTTTCAATGTTTTTTGTAGATTTATAAGGGTTTTTAACCAATTTTAAGGTATCCAAATCCTCCAATTTTATTTGGGCAAAATCGGGTTATACATTACCCATGCAATATTCTCAGTTATAAATTCATCCTCAACTAAGGTTTCATTTTCGAATATTTTCCTTCTGATCTCATTTCGACGAGTATATCCCCCCCATGGCTCAGTTCTAAATTGATGCTTAGATTCATATACTGTATAAGAAAAAGGTCCGGGTAGATTAGTTCTCCATTCTCCTTTTAAAAAATCACCTTCTAACCATACCTTAAGTTGGTATTCCGCCTTTGTATCGTTTCTGATCTGAAGATCTATATAATTATAAGCGCATGTTGCTCCCGACCCGAAAGGTAAGGTTCGATTCGAATCAGGAAATACATCGAAGCTGTGTCTCCATCTTTCAACCACGGTTAAAGGAGAATGGAGAGTCATCCAATAGATCAAATTAGTCATTTGGCATAGGCCTCCTCCTGTCTTTGCCAAAAACCCTCCGTTACGAAGTTGCATACCGGGTAAAAACCCTCGGCTTGCAGTCGGCTTACCTACCAAACGCCAAAATGAAAAAACCTTTCCTGGCTCTATAATCAAACCATTCAAGCAAAGAGAGGCAATTTCTAAATTTTTAATTTTGTTATATTGTAAAATCATCTCTACATCCTTTAACTTCCGGAGGAGAGGTGACTTATGTTCGAAGATCTTATACGGATAATCTTCTAAGGATTTATTTTTCGCAAAATTGGATCTTTGCAATATCCATAATATTCTTCTTTTTATCCTAAAATATAGTGTCCCGAAGAACATTCTGAAAGAAGAGCGAACTACTCGTTTTTTAAAATCAAACGGATCTGAACTCATTTGGAACCTTCATATTTTTTTAATATGAATTTAGGCCTCTCTTTGAAAGGATTGATCCAACTTTCAATTCTTGATAAACTTTTTTCATCTCTTTCTTCTTCTTTTATAGAATGAAAATCATCCCAATCGGCTTCCTTTACCAACAGATAATTCCCCAGAGTAATAATTGGAGCCTTGAAAATTTTCTTCCCTTTTAGATCAAAGGCCGAATCCAATTCCCTATATGAAAAACCTTTTACGATTCTATATATTTCTGAATTTTTAGGAAGTTCATTTTTTGCCTTATCATCCGGTTTCCAGGAAAGGCAATCATACTCTTTGTAAAATTTAATAAATTCACAGAACCCGTGATGTGCGATTAAAAGTCCCGGCTGAAATTTTTCGGGGAAGCCGGCGATAACTTTTCTAAATCCAGGGTAATCATGTCCAAATTTGCTATAGTCCGATTTTATACTCAAAAACCAAATAAAACAAATAAGTATTCCGGCAAAATAGGCTTTCCTGGAACCTCGTAGGAATAATTCCGAAATCCAAAGTATAGACAAAAGAATTCTAAATTGTAAGTCTGCAAAGGAAGCCCAAGGTAAAAATAATGCTCCTAAAATAAATATAAGAAAGGCAGACTTTCTTTCTAAAATTAAGAAAAGAAAAATTAGCACCCATTCCAAAACAAATGCAATTCCGTAAATCCTATAAGCATCTAATAATGGAATATCGAAATTCCTTTCAGTGTCTATCCTCCCTCCGAAAGTAAAATTGAATAAGTATATACGAGCAATATAGAATAAAATAACCAAAACGAATGCGATTAAGGTTATATTTAGAATTTTCCAGGAATTTTTTTGAATAATTTTATCCAGGAAGAAACCGAACAAGAACACCATTCCTAAAATCAGAAAAACCGAATGTGCTAGACCGGAAATCCCTATAAAAGCCAACGAGAGGATCAAATATTTAAATTTTCTATAAATATTCTTTCGATCCATTAGGAATCTCAGATATAAGGAAATCCCAATACTGAAAAGACCTAGACCCCAAGCTTGTTTGGGATACAAAAACGAAATCCAAATTCCGGATAAAAAAATATAAAAAGGAAAATTACCTCTCTCTGCCTCTTTATCCGATAAAATTGTTTTAGAAAATCGAATGGTTAAAAATCCGCAGAAGGTTAGAAAACAATAAGTAATAAATCCGAAAATAAAAAGAGATCTTTCCGACTCGCCGAAAATCCGAAAAATTAATTCGACTATATGAAATACAAAGGATGTATCCGGAGAATGTAATTGGCCAGTGTTTATTAAAGATTTTGCCTGGACACCGTACCAATATATATCCTTTCCAGGAAGATTTTCCGAGGAAAAGGAAAACAAAAAGATGCTGGGCAATAAGAACAATCCCAGCATCTGCAAGGTACTTTTTATAAAAGATTTAGTAGTAGCTACCGTAGATTTTTGTTCCTTTTATATCGAATATTTTTGCATCAGAAGAGATCGAATTACTATCACAAATAGCATCCGAATGAAAATCTACTTTCGTTAACTTTAGTCTGTCCGAAAAAATTTCAGTTTTCGATTCTTCCGAAATATCCGTAGAATCATAAGGGCCAGTCCCAGTATTGTTGATACTTCTGTATACGCTATATAATCTTCCAAAAATATAGATTTGGCTTTCTTCTTTCGAAGTTTTTTCTAAAATCCAATTCCCGTCCATGACCACATCTTCGCCTTCATTTCCCTGGGAAGTTCTCCAATATACGAAACTTCCGTTGGGGCGCAATGTAATACTGTCATATATCATACATTCCGTATTTGCCAATCTATCACCTAAAATTTCTCCAATCGGTGTACCTTTAGATTTTTCTATAATAGATCTTTCTCTTGCTAAAAACTGAGAATCGTTCACAGTATAACGTTCAAAATTCGGACCTAAAAGTATCATTTCGCTTAAAGCAGTGTCCTTCCATTTTTCTCCGGACCACGCAGCCTCAATAGTAAATTTAAACTGTTTACCTGTTATAGGTTTGGATAAAAGGACTCTTTGGGCTCCTGATCTATCTAAAAGGATTACTGATGCAGATTCAGTTCCATTAGAGACGGAAAGTTTTTCCACTCTACCGTTCTTCTTAAAGTGTTCATCCGATCTTTGGTAGCCGTTATACACTTCTAGTCCGTGTAGAGTTATTTCTTTTTCTAGATCAATCTGTATATATTCTCCGATTCCATCATCGGGTTTTCCTTCTACCCATCCGAATTCTTTTGCCCCATCAAAAAGATTATAAGCTGGATACCCTTCTTTTGGTTCCGTCACTGAACTCGCAGTGACTTTTCCATCAATTCCGATTGGGAATAAAACGGTGGCTTTTTTATCATTTTTGTAAAACTCAATCTCATCTAACTCTATTGGTTGCAATCTGTTGGAAAAGGAGGGTTCTATATATAAGGAATGTACAAGAGAGCCAATTTTGAACTTTTCACCACATTTTGCCTTACCGTAGTAGCTTGCATTTACATACGTTACATACTCTTGGACGCTGGAGGCAGGACATAAAAATACGATCGAATCTATTTGAGTATAACCCGCAGAAACTCCGGGTAGGTCCATCTTTGACTCGTTAGCAAAGAAAAAAGTAATTCCTTCCTTAGGCGTTCGAGAAACGTAAGGCTTCCAAGATTTTCCGGAAACAAAAACATTCTCCGGACGATATCCTTCCTTATAAGAAGTAGCTTGTATACTTTCTATCAGCACACCGTTTTCACGATCGAATTTTTTGCCGCAGTTTACACAAAAAAATTGTGATAAAAAGAATAGGACTATGATGGCTTTATATCTCACCGAAACACTCCCAGAAGAAGATTCCGACAAAAATAGCCGACCTAACCATTTAAGAAAAGTATTTTAACCTGATTCTTGGATTAAATTTTTTAGATTCTCCAAACAATTTCGCAGTTCCTTCTCCGTTTGCTCATCCATGATATTTCCTTCTGCATCCACCTTCTTGTTCACAGAAGGAATACTTAGAACACAATCATCGTTTATCTTAACCGTGAGAACATTCAATAATTGTAAAAAAGCTTCCTGGGCCTTGGAAGCACCGCCATAACCAGGAGATGCATTAATCAGCCCAACCGGCTTTCCATAGAGTTCCGCGCTGGACACAATCCAATCCAGTGCATTCTTCAAAACGCCAGGGATAGCGAACGCATATTCAGGGCTGGAAAAAAGAATTGCATCCGCTTCTTTTAGTTCCCTTCTCCATTTTATGACTTCTTCCGGAGGAATATCCGTATCTAAGTCAGGGTTAAAATGTGGGATTCGATCCAATGGATCGGCGAGAATAATTTGTAAAGAATCGTCTGCGATCCTTTTTGCTGCGAGTAATAAGGCTGTATTGGAAGAACCTTTTCTTAAACTTCCGGAAACGGCGAGTACTTTCATTTTTCTTCTAACTCAATTTTCTTTTTGTATTCGATTAGACTCTTTTTCTTCCATAAAGAGGAATATTTATTCATAGCAAGACTCTCCTAACGTAAAGTGAATCAATATTCCGCGGGAACTAACGTCCATCTAACTTTAAATAGTTGTCTTTCTTGTCTGATTTTTCAATTTTTCGAATAATTATAAAACTATAAGGCAATTTCGAGAATATCCGCACATGATATTACGAATATTAACGCCGCAGGAAAAACATGTTAAAAAGAATTTTTGGTATTCTATTGGTAATACTTTCTTATTCGGAAGCTTTCGCACAAGTCCCGCCGACCAGTTCTGCCGATCCAATTCCAGTTTCCGAAAAAAGACGTTCCACTTATTTTAAGGTGACAGCGGATGCAGTAAATTCTGCCACTACAAGAAATGCATTATTAATAGAGAATGCACTTTTTTCTAATCGTTTTGGTCAAGGGAAGTCAGTACATTTTGATCCGGTTGCTAACCCTACATATAGAGGAGCCGGTATTGAATGGGGCATGACGATCAAACATGCTTCCGGCTTTTTTAGAAGTAACATATTAGTTGCCGCGTCCGCACTCAGTGCAAGCCAAGCCCAGAATAATGTCAGTAACCAAGTCGGCGGTTTTTTTGCAGAAAATTCCGTAACAAATTATTATTTTTCAGATAATAAATTAGCAACAGCGAGAGTCGGTTATTACGGTGACTTTCTTCCATTTCATAATACGAATAATTCTTTCTTAGAGAAAATTGGAATTAGAGTCGGTTTAGAAGCATACGGAAACCAAATAGATCTTGGATCATCTTTAAATAATAAATCCGGATCTTTTTCGACATTCTCACCTTCCAAACCAGGTATCGACTTTTTTACCTCTGAAAAAATCAAATATTCGGAATCCACGTTAAACGCAGTCATAGGACTAAATTACGAAATCGAATTTGCCAAGAAACATAAGATAAACTTAGGAGTTGAACATTTCCAAAGTGTTTATGGCAACGGAAATTACGAAAACAAGACAAGCGGCATAAACTCTTTCGGCGGAGGAATGATTATCCCTACAAGCACGAAAATCCATGGAGAAGTTACCAATAAAATTAACGGGAATAGACTGTTTCTCGGCTATGCGTATAGTTTTACGGAGACCTTTTCCATTCGATTTACATATGGTTTAACCAAAGCGATTCATGAGGTTATAGATTCTCAAGTTAAGGATAAACCAAATGCGGCTGCAATTGTATTAGGAACTGGCGATGCAAGCTCATTACTTTATTCCATGGCCAACCCAATGAGTGCAAATCCAAGAAGTGTAGATTCTCGGAACCAATTCGGATTAGCTTTCGAATTTAAATTTTAAACTTTTATATATTCAGTATTCCTTCTTTCGGAAGCTAAAAAGCCGGAAGGAGGAATACTATAATGGAAGAAGATACACTAACCTTTTTTTAAAATCGCAGTTAGTTCTCTTAAATCCCGGATATCCCCTTCCACATGTTTATGAAAGGCAGTCCATCCTCTAGATCTGGTTGGTAAGATATCCAACTCGACTTTATCTCCACAATAGACTAGCTTCTCGGGAGAAAGTCCCACAAGTTTCTCGGCTTCCTGGAAGATTAAAGGAGAAGGTTTTTCGTATCCGAATTCTGCGGAGACGATCACCGGATAAAAATAATCCAGCACACCTACACTGGAGAGTAACTGTTTTAGTCTATGATCCCAGTTAGAAATGATTCCAAGACCTAAATCACGCTCTTTTGCAAATTCCACTAGTTCATAAAAGCCTGGGTCTATTTCCCATATAGAAGGCTCGTCAAAACGTTTGAATATAGATTGGAAAATAGGATCAGGTTTTAGGTCGGAGCCTATTTCTTTTAAGAAGAAGCCTAGAAGTTCTCTCCACCAGCCTTCGCTTCCATCTTCGTGTGCATGGAATTTGTCCCTATGATCCGGAAGTGGATGACGCGTCATGTGAGCATAAGCCTTGCGGAAGGCTCTTTCCATATAACCGCTCGGATGTTTGGAACCGTCCAAGCCGAATTCTTTGAGAACTTCGAAATACACTTCCCCAGCAGGCTTTCTCATAGTTAGAAGAGTATCTCCAACATCCAGAAAAATGTAATGTTCTTTGGAATTCATATTGTAATTACCAGAGTGATCGTAAACCGAACCCTCTATAGTCAATATGCCTAGGTTATATTAGAGGAAAATCAAAAACTACAACTATCCGAAGAATTCAGGCAGCTCATATGCGAACTTATGAGCATCTCCGGGCCACCTTGCGGAAAGATAAGACTTATCTAAAACACTGAACCCCGGTTTAATATTGGAAAAACTATCTCTTGCGATTGGCATCGGTCCTTCTTGAAAATCCACTGGAGATTCCAGAAAGGAAGTCACTTCATCCTGTAAAGGTATAGGATAGGTTCTATAATAATCTCCGAGCCAGGCCCTGGTCAAGTTCCAAGCCAAAAGCTCCTGAGATTTCAAAAGCCCTGTGGTTTTTAGTCCGTATAAACTGGACTTTTTTGTTTTAGGATTTTTAGATCTCGCAGCGAGAAGTACACCATGACAGATGGCTGCCACAGGTTTTCCTTCCGCAAACGTATTACCTACTAAATTCTGCAAAGGTTCGGATTCCAAATAAACTCTCATACCTTTCGCATGTCCTCCGGGGAGAAGTAATACATCAAAAGAATCCAATTTGACAGATTCGTATTTTTTGGGATTTAAGAATTCATTCGATTTTTCTAATTCTCTATAGAGTAAAACATCATCATTTTTTGCTCTTAAAACTGGAGAAAGAATTCCTAAACCTTTTCCGGTTACCATCCTAAAATCGGCTTCTCCGCTGATCCCGCTTGGAGTGGCAAATATGATCTTATATCCGTTTTCTTTTAAAACCTTCCAAGGTACGGATACTTCTGTGGGATCGAAATCGATTTGTGGGATTGGGATTAAGACAGTCTTCATTTAAGGATGATTTTGTTTCATCCCTGGTTCTGCTGCAATCCTTGTTTCATCCGCTCCTTCTTTAAGCTTAGGGTCCAAAGAAGTTCTAGCAGATATTTTCAGTTCTCTGAGAAGCGCTTCTTCCCTGTCAGGAGAAGGGATCTTATCCGTAGATATTAAAGAAGCCTTAATCGCATCCAAAGCGGCGGTTAAAACTAGGTCAGGTGCCTTGTCCCAAATGGCGCTGGTCATCACTAGAACGATCTTACGATGAGGGATCACATAGATGAATTGTCCCCCCTTACCATTTGCCATGAAGCTAGGTTTTCCTTCGAATTCATGGATCCAAAATTGGAGTCCATATCGTTTTTCAACACCTGGCTCCAGAGTTAAAGCGATCCACTCAGGTTTTAAAATCTGACGGCCTTGCCATTTTCCTCCATCCAGATAGAGTTGTCCTAACTTAGCCATATCGATAGGTCTCAAACGAAGTCCGAAACCGGCAGTTTGTCTTCCGGATTTCGAGGTATTCCATTCTTCTCCCTTAAAACCTAACCAAGAGAATGCAGTGTTCTTAGAATATTCGTATAAGGTTTTTCCAGTTTTAGCTTCCAGATAACCTGCAGCTAGCTGAGTATCTCCATTAGAATATTCGAATTTAGTTCCCGGAGCAAAAGAAACGGCGGGAGTCCAAGCGATTGCAAGTGGGTCTGCGTCCGTCCTAATATCTTCCTTTTTAGGAAAAGAATCCCAGGCCATTCCGGAACTCATACGTAATACGTCTTTAAGTCGGATAGATTCTTTTCCTTTTAATTCCGAAGGAAGAAGTCCCGGCAAACTAGACTCCGCTGAGGAAAGACTATCCTCCAAATCCACTCCACAATCGTTCGTATAACAAATCCCTAATAGCATAGAGACGACCGACTTGGTCACAGAATACATATTATGATTATGATTTCGAGAGATTCCGCCGGCGTATCTTTCAAATACCAGGTTTCCTTCTTTTAAGATGAGAAGAGAACGTACCTCTGTTTTTTCTTTTCTAAGTTTTTTAGAAAGTTCCACCAAAGGTCTGGAATCCAGTCCCAATTCTTCCGGAAATTCAACTCGGAAGCCTTCTACAGGGTTTCTATCTAAGGTCTCGTTTTGATCCCAGGCAAGTCCGGAAGGGAGTTTGACCCAGCCCCAGTCTAGGGCGCTACAATTGGAAAGAAAAAGGATAACTAAGGAGAGAAGAAAGAAACGTTTTACTGATATACTAGAAAAAAAACTACTCACTAAAAGACCCCCCATTCAAATTCTTAGGTCTTAAGTACTGCTTAGACAGACTCTATTATAGGTTATCCTACATTCAATACTATTGAGACCTAGTCTGGAAATTTTTTTCCAGTCGATTTCTATACAAAAGAGTGCAAAAATTATGTATTTATTTGTTAGACGACGAAAATATTCGCCTAATCCCAAAGGTTTAGTTTTTAAAAAATTCCTTTTTCTTTCCTTGTCTTCCCGTTTTACGGACAAAATCTGTAAAAGCCGTCTGCCGAAATATCGACTTTCTTCTTATGAAAATTAAACTCGGAATATTACTATTCTTCTTTATTCTAAACTGCTTTTTCGCAGTAGATTGGAGCTCCAACGAATCGGGTAAAGTAAGAGGAAAAGGTTCTGTGGAAGATTTTCCCGAGCCTGAAAATGCCAACCTAAGTAAACAGGAACTTTCTAAAAGGCACCCAAAGGGAGGCTTCAAGTCCAGAGAAGAGCAGGAACTTTTCGATATGATGATCTCCGCAGGATCCGATCAAAACACTGCTCGCAACTGTGCCGCCAAATACGGTACCTGTAAAAGCCAATGTTGGACCCAATATCCAATTCCTAAAGTAGAGACCGTTTTTACAGCAGTCACAGTTGACCGTAAGAGGGAAGATTGTATCGCAAGATGCAGTAATCTTTGTGATGATTATACCCCTTCCTCTTCCAGAGGTTCTATGCCGAACTCGGGTAAAGGAAATTATTCGGATCCGAACGCTCCCAGATACTAATTCAATCTTTCTAAAGAAAGACTGGACAAAGAATGAATACTTCTTATCCTCCTTTTTCTCGGAGGAACAATGTCTTCATCTCAAGAAATTTTAGTCTTCACTACTCTGGCGGATCGCGATCTAGCGGAAGAGTATATTGCTGAAATGCTCCAGTTAGGCATCATAGTGAGCGGTACCATTTTTCCGGAAGTAGCCCTTTTGTATCAATGGGAAGGAAAACTCACAATTGATTCGGAAAATAAAATTCTTCTAAAAGCAAAGGCGGACAAATACGCAGCAATCGAAGAATATATTATAAAAAAACATCCTTATCTCGCTCCTGAGATCATCAAAATGGATGTAAGCTTCGGTTCAGATAAGTTTAAGGCTTTTATAAAGGACAAAATCGCGAAAGGGGGTTAATATCCTTTCGCATTTTAAGAAAATCTCATATAAATGAGCCTAACACGTATTGGACAAACGTAATCAAAGATTGCGGTTGTACTAAAATGGCAACCGCAAGTCCAGTTAGCGCTCCATAAAAATGTGCGTCGTGATTGATCCCATCCTGCCTGTTCTTAGAAGCATAATAAGAATATCCCAAATACAAGATCGCATATAGAGGTCCCGGAATCGGGATCGGTATAAAGAAAAAGAAAATTTTAGAGTACGGATAGAATAAGATAGAAGCAAATACGATTCCGGAAGTTCCACCGGAAGCTCCAAGACTTGCATAATTCACATCTGCTTTATTTTTCTGGAAAGAAACCAGATTTGCGATCAGGATACTCGCCAAGTATAACCCCATAAATCCCAAAGGTCCGAGCACCATATCCACATGCCTTCCGAAGAAGTACAGTGTTAGCATATTAAATAATAGATGAGTAAAATCCGCGTGAACAAATCCACTCGTAGCTAAGGTATAATAATTCCCTTCTTTAGAATCTCTGAAAGGCCTGAGAATCAGTTTGTCCAAAAGATTTTGGTCTACATATAATGTGTAAAGGCTGATAATCCCAGTAACTATTATAGTGATAAGTGTGATGTCTAATCTCATTTTTCCTCTGTGGGATTCACTTTGATAGTAAGCATTTTGTCTCTAAGCAAAGCTGCTCTTTCGAAATCCAATTCCTTGGCCGCTTTTAACATTTCTTCTCTGATCTTCTCTTTCATTTCTTCTTTAGAAGAGAAGTTTTTCTCTCTGAACTTCTTATTGATCTCTTCTGCTGCGTATTCTTCAGGAGCCAGTTCTTTCTCTGTTCTTTCGATCATATCGGCAATTTCCTTTTTGATCGTTTGAGGAGAGATCCTGTATTTCAGGTTATGTTCTTCCTGGATCGTTCGTCTTCTTTTAGTCTCTTCTATGGCCCTGGTCATAGAATCTGTCATCTTATCCGCATATAAAACCGCAGTTCCGTTGATATTCCTAGCAGCCCGACCGATCGTTTGTATTAAGGATTTATAATTTCTCAAAAACCCTTCCTTGTCCGCATCCAAAATGGCAACGAGAGAAACTTCTGGGATATCCAAACCTTCTCTAAGAAGATTGATCCCTATTAGAACATCATAAATTCCCTTTCTCAAATCCCGGATAATTTCTATCCTTTCTAAGGTTTCTATCTCTGAATGTAGATAAGAAACTTTAAGTCCGATTTCTTTATAATAATCCGCTAAATCTTCGGACATCTTCTTAGTCAATGTAGTGACAAGAACCCTCTCTCCAAGATCTATCCTTTTTCGGATCTCTACCAAAAGATCCTCTACTTGGTTTTTAGTAGGTCGGACTTCTACATTCGGATCCAAAAGTCCAGTAGGACGAATGATCTGTTCAACTCTTGTTTTACTCTTCTCCAATTCGTATTCAGCAGGTGTTGCGGATACATAAAGAGTTTTAGGAGTTAAAGATTCAAATTCCGTAAAGTTCAAAGGTCGGTTATCAAGTGCAGAAGGTAATCTGAATCCGAAATCCACCAGAGTTTGTTTGCGAGCTTTATCGCCTGCATACATCCCCCCTACTTGAGGAATCGTAACGTGAGACTCGTCCACTATAAGTAAAAAATCCCCACGGAAATAGTCGATAAGACAGGCAGGTCTTTCTCCTTCTTTTCTTCCCGTAAGGTGACGGGAATAATTTTCGATCCCGTTACAATAGCCCATCTCTTGTAACATTTCCATATCATAATTCGTTCTGGATACGATACGCTGTGCTTCTAAAAATTTATTCTCTTTGGTAAACTTGATCTCTTGTTCCGCCATTTCATCTTTGATTCTTTTGACAGCGTCCTTTATCAAAGGAGGAGACATGATGAAATGTTTTGCAGGATAGATAAAACATTTTTCCTGTTTTGCAATCACTTGGGCGGTAACCGGATGAATTCTTGAAATCGAATCCACCTCATCTCCGAAAAATTCGATCCGAAAAGCATCTGTATGGTAAGCAGGGTAAACTTCGATAGAATCTCCTCTTACCCTAAAATTACCCCGAGAAAAATCCGTATCATTTCGATTATATTGAATATGAAGTAATTTACGAATAACCTGGTCTCTATCTATGATATCTCCTTTTGTCAAAGCAACAACAGAGTTCACATATTCTTCGGGGGATCCTAAACCGTAAATACAGGAGACTGAACTTACAATAACCACATCGTCTCTTTCCAATAGAGAAGAAGTGGCTCGGAGCCGTAGTTTATCTATCTCTTCGTTCATGGACATATCCTTTTCGATAAACGTATCGGAAGAAGGTACGTAAGCCTCAGGTTGGTAGTAATCGTAATAAGAAACGAAATATTCCACGGCATTCTCCGGGAAAAACTCTTTAAACTCGCGAAATAATTGTGCCGCCAAGGTTTTGTTATGCGACAGAACCAAGGTAGGAAGTCCCATATTAGCAATCACCTGTGCCATGGTGAATGTTTTACCAGAACCGGTTACACCGACAAGGGTGACCTTATCTTGGCCCTTTTGAAATGCTTGGCCTATTTTTTCTATGGCCTGGACTTGGTCCCCGGCTGCTTTGTAGTTGGAATGAATTTTAAAAATTGAAGACATACTCACTCTAGGAAAGAAAGACCCGAAAATCGAAGAAGTGTAAAACTTAAAAAACTGCGGAATTTACTTTGGAAGGATTTTTTCGGCCATAAATAAGGCCTGTCTTTTATCCTCTAAGATTTCCAGATCCATTTTATCGAATAATTTTTGCATAACCATCATCCCTCTCATGAGAGTGGCTGTGGAAGAAAATTTCCCTCTTTCTATATCTTCTTCGATATTCAATTCTCTTAGGTTGTTCACCAGTCGGATCTTAAAAATTCCACTTTTTTCGATTGTATAGGCAACTTCTACATTTCCACCGTCACCATATTTGACGGCATTCTCCACTGCTTCGATGGAACCGATCGTCAAGTCCACGATCATGTCCTCGTTTATTCCGTTGCCTCTCAGGAAAGATTCCATTCTGCTTCGTACATATTGCATCGGTTGGAATTCGGTACGGCCGAGTAGAAGGTATTCTTCGTTTTTGGAAGTTTTTTTGCGAAGAGGTGATTCTGCAGAGAGAGTATATTCTCTGGGATCTAATTTACTTTTTGCTGCTTCTCCCGAAACAACCAACTCGTCTAGAACTTGGGAAACCCAATCCGGTGCGAAGGAAGGCTCTTCTCTGAATTTTCGAAGAGTGTCCATACGGATCCACGCATGGAAATCCTGGGAATTACCTGTTAAACCGTTTGCTAGGAGTTCCCTTATGCGGGCTTGTATCTCTCCTAGGGAAAAGGACATTCCCATATTTTTCCATAGGACTGTTTTTTTCGAGGGGTGTAAATCCGATTTTTTCCAGAAGGCAGTTTCCGATTCACCAACGACGAATTTGGCGTAATGCCTCGTATGCGATTACCGCGACTGCGTTACTCAAATTCAAACACCTGCAATCTTCTTCCATAGGGATCCTAAGGATACCATTAGGGATCTCTGATTGAAAAATTTCCTGAGGTAATCCTGAGGTTTCGTTTCCGAACAAAAATACGTCATTCTCCCCGTATTGAGGAGTTGTATAAGAAATTTTACCCTTAGTGGATATTAAATATAATTTGGAACCGGAGTATAAGGATTTTGAGAAACTTTCCCAACTAGGATGAAGGGTCAATTTTAGTTTATCCCAATAATCTAACCCTGCTCTTCTTGCTGCTTTTTCAGACAACTCGAAGGCAGGTTCTCCTACGATATGCAACTCCGCTCCTAGAGCGACGCATAGTCGGGCAATATTTCCCGTATTGGGCGGTATCTCCGGTCTATACAGCGCTATCCGAAGAGCCATTTATCCCTTTTTCTGTCCCTTGTTTAAGGATTTTGCAAGAATAGCGCCGAAAGATCCGGTAGAAGAAGTTTCCTCGGAAAGATATCCACTATAATCTAATCTTTCCTGAACTTCTTTCGCTTTCACAAGAGAAAGTGAAATTTGTCTTTTTGTAGGATTCACTTCTGTTACGAATGCGGAAACCGAATCACCAATTTTGAAATGTTGTGCTGCAGGTGTACGATTTTGTAATCCTGTTTCTCTGTTGGGAACCAGTCCGGAAAAATGTTCATTCAATTTTACGAATACTCCGAAAGGTTTTACACTTTCCACAGTTCCTGTGACTAAGTCCCCTTCTTTGAATGGAACATTTTGTGCCCAAGGATCTTTTAGAAAATCCTTAACCGTAAAGCTGTGCTTTTCTTCTTCCCAATCTAATTTTAGGACCTTGGCTCTAAGCACTTGTCCTGGATGGAATTCTTTAGAGAGATCCGCTCCCTTTTTGAAAGTCGCCTCGGAAGCTGGAACTAGTGCGGTCAGTCCATCCGCTTCTACGATCAATCCGAAATTATGAACGGATTTGACCTTGCAGGTGACGAACATTCCAGGCTTCAATTCCCCTTTCAGAACTGAAATTTTAGCCTCTCTTTCTTTGTCTGCGATCTTCTTTTGGGAAACGATGATCTTTCCCTTATTTCCCACTTCTGAGATCAAAAAACGAACCCTTTTGCCTACTCCATTATTCTGTTTTTTCAGTTCTGGGTCCAATTGAGAGAATGGACAGAAACCCGTGAGTTCGCCTAACTTGACTTCTACGCCCGCTTCATTCTCTCCGATGATATGACCTAATACAGGAATTTCGGCATTATGAGCCACGGATACCATATCTTTGGAAATAGTGTCTCCGTTCAGACAAGTGGTGAAGTATTGATCTCCAGAAGATTCCTGTAAAAAATATGCCTCGATGGTCTCTCCCTGTTTTGGAGCTTCCGTAAATTCATCGGCAGCGATAATACCGGAGAGCCCTGCTCCCTGGATCTTTATAAAAACATAATCCGATTTGGAACTGGTGACTAACGCAGAAACTTTTGCTCCAGGCTCTAAGGCCGCTTTTTTTCTGAAACTTTCGTCCAGTAATTTTTGAAACAGTTCTTTTTGATTTTCGTTCATCGTCTCTGCCCCTTGGTTTTCTTTTTTTCGGGAGAAGAGATCTCGGTTTTCACTCTCTCCGTCACGACCGTTCTTAATGTATTTAGTTTATCCCAATTTTGGAGAGGGTCTTCTCTAAAAATCAAAAGATGAGCCGGTTTTCCTACTCGGATCTTCCCCTCATGAGCCGCCCCCAAATATTGGCAGGTGGTTTCCGTTGCCGCTCTTAAGGCTTCTTTGGGTCCCAAAAGTTCGGATAAAATTCTCAGTTCCTTCCAGCCGGAAATTCCAGGGAACTGTAATTGGTGACCCGCACCCGAACCGAGTAAGATCCTTAGGGACAGATTTTTGCGGGCCCTCAAGAAAGCAAGATAGGATTCGTATTCTTTCTCCGCTTCTTCTCTGTCGGATTCGGATAGTCCGGACATAGTAGAGAGCGCTTCTTTAGACAGCGCTCTTTCCTTAAATATTGGACTCCATTGGATCCATTTTTCCCATTCTTCTGCAAAGGAAGAAGTTCCTATTCCTTTTCTAGTAAAATAGATCCCGAAAAGTGGAGCCCAAGTTTGTTTCACCAAATTATGAGCCACGGGACGAATAGAAGAAGTTTCCGGAATAGGATGATAGAGTACCTTCGTTTCGGAAGACAAAGCCTCCCAGTTTGCAAATTCTTCTCCGAAAGTGGAGACTGATAATTCTAATCCGTTTTTCTCGGACTCACTTCTCATTCGATAGAGAAGTTTTCCATCTATTTCGAAAGTTTCCCCTTCGTTATGCCTTAAGAATAAATGAATCTTTCCTTTTTTTCCGGAGAGAGAAGACATCGCCTCTTCAGGTGATTTTAGAATTTTGTATCCTGAAACTTTAGATGTAGTAAGTTCTTTGGACTCGGCAAGTAGAACAGGAGGAAGAACTGAGATACGAGGATACTGAAAATTTTTCTTTCGGATCTCGGAGAGTTCCAGAGCCCAAGGAGGATCTGCGATACTTTGTATATGAGTGAATCCATGTAGCAGAAATTGTTTCAGATCGGATTCCAATTCGGAACGATCCTTCCACCCACCTAGAGAATTTGCCCCTAAGGTTACATGTGAATCACAGAATCCTGGCAAAATGAACAGAGGTTCCTTGGAAGAAGGTGAAGAAGATATTTTTTCCACCAAACCGTCTTTTACCTGGATCTGGACCGGGCCGGAATATTCCAAAGTTTCCGGTTGAACCAGGTAAACTCCGCTCCATGACCAGGAATCGGCGTGAATGTTCCCGGAAAAAAGAAGGCTCCCTAAAATGTAAGGGAAGAATTTTGGCAAAATTCGGGCCGAATTAGAACGGACCTTTTTTAAAGCTATTAGAATGAGTCTCTTGACAAACAAATCGAGTTCCGAAAAGTTCAAGGTTAATGGGTCAGGAAATCCGGGATATATCAGACAATATCCGGCTTACGGTGGAGGACGGAAGAATCCTCTCTCTAAAGACCCATCGAATCACCAGATCGGTCGAGGAACATATCCAACAGGCGATCGAGCTCATCTTGGATAAAGTCACTTATCCCACCCTTGTTCCAACGATTTACACTATCGTAAAAGAATTATCGATCAATGCCTGCAAGGCAAATCAAAAAAGGATCTTCTTCGAGGAAAAAGGCTACGATATAGAAAATCCGATCCAATACAAAAGAGGAGTCTCCGAATATAGGGAATTATTCTCCGAAAGTATGGCGGAAGAATACGGAAACAAATCCAAAAAGAAGGGATATTTCTGTCTGATCACCTTCGACTATTCCATGGACGGAATTCGGGTCGAAGTTACAAACAATACACCGGTCACAATAGAAGAAGAAAAATCTCTCCGCGAAAAATTAGAAAAAGGAATGCAGTACGGAGACATCGCTCAATTCTATTTGGATAACGCTGACAATACGGAAGGAGCCGGATTGGGACTCGCACTTATTTTAATCATGCTGAAAGGAGAAGGAATCGATCCTTCCTATTTCAGGATTATCATCCGCAAAGACGTAACTATTGCCAGATTAGAAGTTCCTCTTTCGTCTAATTTTAAATCCGTCAGAGACCAGGATTTTTCCCGCGCTTGATGTTACCAATCTCAGCCTGTATCATCACATTAAACGAAGAAGATAATATCGAAAGATGTCTATCTTCTCTTGATTTCGTAAACGAGATCATAGTATTGGATTCAGGTTCCAAGGACAGAACGGAAACTATCGCAAAACAAAAGGGAGCCAAAGTGGTTCTCCGAAAATTCGACGATTATGTTTCCCAGAAAAACCATGTAATTTCTTTAGCAGTGAGCCCTTGGATATTAACCTTGGATGCAGACGAAGAACTTTCTCCAGGCCTAAAGGAAGAAATTAAAAACTTATTCAAGAATGGAGAACCGGAAGAAGACGGTTTCCTGATCCCAAGACTTACTATGTATATGGGAAAATGGATCCGACACGGGGGCTGGTATCCGAATTATAGAGCCAGACTATTCTTAAGATCCAAAGGAAAATTCGTAGGCGGAAAGGTCCACGAAGCAGTGGAATTATCAGGAAAGAGGAAGAAATTAAAACATCCAGTATTCCATTATTCCTACGAAAACCTATTCGATCATGTAACATTTATCAATCGATATTCCGAACTTGCCGCAGCTGAAAAATTCGGAAAAGGAAAGAGATCAGGTTTGGTCTTAGCTCTTTTAGAAGCAGGATACAAATCCTTTTGGATGTATTTTGTAAGACTAGGATTTTTGGACGGCAGAAGAGGACTGATCCTTGCCATTATGGGATTCTATTATAATTTTCTAAAATACACCAAAGTGTTTGAAATGTCTTTGGCGGAAAAACAAAAGACTGATAACTGAAATCGGGAATTTACACTCTATAAGTGATGATTCCGTCTTAAAACGCGACAGCGATCGTAGCGGAAATCCCGCGAAGCGGATTGGAGCGTAGAGCGCGGTCCGTAGGAGTCGCCCGTAAATTAATCTCTGCGTTCTTTATTGTGATTGATACGGTTCATGATATAGAGCATGGAGTATCCGCCCAAAAGTACCGCGATCAAATTTACATTTGCAACCTGGTAAATTCCGATCTTTGGTGAGATCAACCAGTACACCACTTCTCGGATCAGGTCTTGGAAAATAGAAAGAATGATCAGAGATCCCAGAATAGCGACTAAAAACGCCACCCAGTAACCACCTAAAAGATCCTTTCTTTTATAATAATAAAAATACCAGGCTAAACCGCCACTAATAGACAGAACAAACAGTATATCCGTGAATGTCGTCCACCAACCCGAAGAAGAAGCTAAAACTAAAAAGGGTTGAGTGCCGAGTAAAGGGAGAAAATCGTTGAGCGAGGCCAGGATTCCCATCTGCATTACAGGTTTTCCGGGTTTTCGCATAAAGTCGAGAATTTTAGTAAAAAAGAAGCAGAACCCATTGAAAATCTTTCGAGACAGCTCAAAATACTTCGGAATCGTTGGCCAGCCTTTATCTCATACCTTGTCGCCCCTATTACATAGCTCTTGGTATGAGGACCTAAGTCTGGACTGCGGATATTTGGTTTTTCCTGTGGAAACTTTGGAAAAAAAGGAACTTCTTTCTTTGTCCAAGTTCGGGATCAAAGGTTTGTCAGTCACCATCCCTCATAAAGAAAATGCGTTCCTTCTCGCAGACAAAACAGACGAAACCTCCCAAGCAGTGAGAGCAAGTAACACTTTAGTTTTTGAGAACGGATCGATTAGCGCGCATAATACGGACGGAATCGGTGCTGTCCGCTCTATCCAAGAATCTTTTCCGGAAAGTTTAAAAGGAAAAGTTCTATTGATCGGAAGCGGCGGAAGTGCTCGAGGAATTTCTTTCACATTATTGAAAGAAGCTGGAGTACAAGATCTTACCATCGCCGCAAGAAATCCCAAAACTTCGGAAGAATTAATCGGATTACTTTCCAATGTTTCTTCTGCGAAGATCCGATCCGTCGACCTAAACGAAGTACAAAAGAGTTTTTCAGAATATTCGCTCATCATTCATACGACCCCTCTCGGAATGAAAGGGAAAGATCCGGGACCTGCAATCCCAGAGTCCTATTTTGTCGAAGGACAGGTAGTATTCGATATAGTTTACAATCCATTGGAAACTCCTTTGGTTTTAGGAGCTAAGAAGAAGGGTGCGAATATTGTGCCGGGAACAGAGATGTTACTCTACCAAGCAGTCGAACAATTCAGATTATTTACAGGCGTAAACTTAAGCCCCGACCTGATAGAAAAAGGAAGATCTCGGCTATTAAAAGCGCTTGGATACGTCTGAGAAAATATTAGAAAATTATAAATGTCTATTCCAGATTTTTTAGAATTCGGATCCAAATTAACCAATTTAGAAAAGACCAGGAATTTTAACGTATTTGGAAATTATTCTCTTGATCCGTTCCGTAATCTGATCGATTCCCATGGATGGAGAGATCGAAAAAAAGAAAGGTTTAGGATCTCAGTAGTCGGGACAAATGGAAAAGGTTCCGTTTCCCATTTTTTAGCGGGAAGTTTTTCGAATCTAGGATACAAGACAGGTCTTTATACTTCTCCTCATCTACTCGATCCGAAAGAAAGGATCAGACTCGGCCCGAATTTCGATCCGGTAAAAGAAGAAGATCTAAAAGAGATCTCTAATATACTATTTGCGGAAAGTAACTCGGAAGAGCTTTCCTTTCTCTCCTGGTTTGAATGGTTTACCCTAGGATCTTTCGTTTTATTCGAAAAGAAGGATATTGCAGTCCAAGTATACGAGGCAGGATTAGGAGGAAGACTGGACGCGACCAAATTGGCAGAAGCGGACATAGTAGTTCTCTGCGCGATTGGAGAAGATCATAAGGCTGTCTTAGGAAATACAAAAGAAGCCATTTTGAAAGAAAAATTGGGAATCGTATCCGAAAGAACTAAAATTGTATTCGCATTAGAACCGGAGGCTTCTCTCTTAAAGATACTAAAAAAATTTTGTTCCGAAAAAGAACTAGAACTACATCTTTTTCCCTCTCTTCTCGAAGGAAAATCCTATCTAGATCATAATCAAGAATATGTGAAGTTTATCGTACGGAACTTACAGGAATATATTTCTAAAAAACTGCCTTCTTTGGAAAAAGTTGAACAAACAAACTCTAAACCTCTTGCCCTTCCACCTGGCAGATTAGAGACCGTATCCGATTCTCCTTTGATCGTATTCGATCCGGCTCATAATCCGGATGCAATTCGAGTTACACTTGCATCTTTACCTTCTGCATTTCCAGGCAAAAGATTCTCCATCATAGCAGGATTTTTACCCGACAAAGAGGGAGAATCCATGGCGGAAAAACTTTTGGAATATACAAAAACTCAAAAATCGAATTTGTATTTTTTAGATTCTAAAGAATTTAAACTTCCGGAAGGATACGGATCTTATTCTATCCCTCCGGAAAAACTTTCAGAAATTCTAAAAACATCAGATGCTACGGAAGGGTTCCTGGTCTTAGGAAGTTTTAGATTATATTCTTATATCAAAACAGATATTTAAATATTTTGGCCAATACGCCAGAGAACTCCGGAAGGATCGATCAGAACAAAATCGATCATCCTCCAAGGTCTTTCTTCAGGTTCGGTCAATTTTACCTGAAACTTTTCTTCTATATTTTTGCTTTTCAGGTTTTTATACCAAGCACGCACATCTTCCACCAAAAGATGCATCATTAAGTTTTCGGCCAACTCTTGGTTATAAAAATCCTGGAGAAGAAAACTCGAATTGTCTACACAGAAGTAAGCAACCCCATCCGAGTCGGATCTTTTAGTAAATCCGATCTCTTCATAAAACTGTTTGGAAATTTCAAAATTTTTTGCGGGTAGAAATGTTTTAATTTCCACCACCTTTAGAGAAGTTTGATTCATACGTTACCTGCCTTTCCCCAAAACAGGAAGTCGATTTTATAAAGTCCCCAGTTCCCAGCTCAGATTTTCTCTGGCCCGTTTTTCTTTTTTTTCTCTATATTCTTTAGTTTTAAAGATAAAATCCATCGACAAAAAATGTTCCAACACTTTTTTCCTACCCGGTTTATATAGTTCATCCGGATATATATTATATTCTTCTCTAATCTGCTCAGAATATTCCTGATAATATTTCTGCTCGGCACCCAAGATAGAAAGATCACAATCTGTAAAAAGATCTGCCGTATCATCTTGAATGGACTCGTGAGTTTTGGTCGCTAAGATCAAATTTTTACATAAACTGATTCTATCTTTCGAATATCCGAAAAGTTCGAGTCTTGTTTGGGAAATATCCGCGCTTTGTTCTTCGTTATCCTTCTCTTTCACGTCGTAAATTAAATCGTGATAAAAGAGAGCGAGCAAGACGGTATCCCAATCCGAAATGCGATTTTGAAATTCCTTCAATCGATTCAGAAAATAATACAAATGAGTTAAGGTATGATATTTTCTGTGAGGCTCGGAATATCTGCTGCGAATTTCTTCCCAAGATTTCCGGACAAGTTCTTCCGAAACTCCGGCGCTTTTTAAAATAAGGAAGAATTCATTTTGTAGAATTTCGGATTCGTTCATAAACTTCTGCCAATATCAAAATTTCATATTAAATTTTGCATAAGACTCGGTTTCATACTGCCCTTCCAAACCTCTAACAAAAGTAGGCATAGTTTTGACCGGAGCCACTCCTACTTCCAAGGTTTCAGAATCCAATCCTAGAGCGTAGAATGTAGCTGATAATATCAGCATCGTCCCGATCCCATATAACATGAGTCCACCTTGGATCCCTTGGTGTTTTCCGAATCTTCCGGAAATAGATCTGAAATAGTCGGATTTACTCTTAGCGTCGTTATAGATACTTTCCTGATAAAGATAAGAAAGCGCAAATGTCTGAAAATTAGGAGAAGATTGCTGCAATGCCTCCAGAGCCGTAAAATTTGTGATTTGAACCATCGGCCTTGCGTTTTCCAAAGCCTGATCTGCCCTTAGATTGAAATAATAATAACCTGCATAGAAGAACAAACTTCCGTAAAGGGAATAAATCGCGAAATCGTCATAGGTATGATCTAAGAATAAATATTTTTTATTCTTATAATATGAAACGGACTCTCCTTCTTTCAGCTTAGCTTTAACTTCGGATACTTCTCCTTTTTTAATCTCCACTCCTTTGAATTGGTCTACATGATCGCCTAAAACGAATCTTAATCTATTCCATCCTATTTTAACGGGAACTTTTACGAGCGGAGTAATTCCTAAATATTCGGAGCCTAAATAGACCTTGGCCCCTTGAGGGTCGGAATCTACGGAGAGAAAACCTTCTTTTTTATCTTTTTCTAATATAATATCAAGGTCCTTAGGAGATTCTCTCAGATCCACTTGGCCTATCCAGTCGGAATATCCGTTTTTAGTGATACGAATATCGTGAATCCCAGAAAGAATATCATTTCTTTTTAAAGGAGTTTTACCTATATAATTCCCGTCCAAAAACACCAAAGAATCGTATTGATTTCCGGTTTTGACGAAAAGTGCTTTTGTATGTTTCCCCAAAAGTATTTTCCGGATCTCCTCTATAACGGGGGTTAATTCCTGATAAGAACGCCTAACGCTTGTTTTATGAAAGAATTCTTTTTTAGATCCATCTTTAGAAGACCTCATTCGGATACTAATTCGGATTTCTTCTCCCTTCTTCTCAAATTCTCCGTAGGTGGAATAAAAACAGTCGTATTTTCTGGAGATTGGAATAATGAATCCTTCGTCGGGAGCAGTCTCTGTTTCGTAAGGTTGGACCTTTAAAGCCAAATATCTAGGGTCTTTGGATACGTTTAAGGAAAGTTCTCCCTTCTTTAGTTTTTCAAGTCCTGCATAATCCCATTCTCCCTCTCTTAAATTCGGTTTAACCTCCGACGGATTTGGACCAAAAGAATGTTGGATAGACTTAGGGATTAAAGATTCATCGTAGATCTGAACTAAAGATTTTAAACCAGAATATAAAACGGAAGCATAACCTGAAGAATAGAAATCCAAAGAGGAATCGCCGGATAAATTCCTAAGAGGGAAAATACATAGTTTTCTTTCCTTCTCAAATTGGATTTTCTCGGGAGAAGAATATTCAGGAAAACGATAATATTCGTCTATAGCATATGTTGGAGTTCCGACGAACAAAGGAGCCAAACAAATTAGCAAAACAAAGGCGGATACCTTTCGGAAGAATAATAAGTTCAAGAACGTTTTCCTCCCACTGTCATTACTAAACCTAAAATTCCCAAGGTGGGGAAAATTAAAGACCAAGGAGCACTCTGTGCGTAATCTTTGGAAAACGCAATTTGTTCTCCCAAACCTGGGCCAAATACTTCTCCTCCGGCAGAAATTCCTAAAAATCCGAATATTGCAAGTGTCATCACCACAGCGGGAAGACCTGTAAACAAAAGTACTCTCAATATTTGAAATGCCTGAGGAAGAAGATGCGCCCTAAAAATATAGGACCTACTCGCTCCAAAACAAGAAGCAGATAACGCATATCCGCTTGTACTAACCTCGTCTATTTTAGCTCGAACAGTTTCGTAGGCCTGAGCCCAATCACCAAGAATGATTGCCAAAAACAAAGGAACAGGTCCCGCTCCGAATACCTGGACCACTAATAATGCTAAAAGTAGAGAAGGAAGAGAAATAAATACGGAAGACAAAGGGGAGAAAACATTCTTTTTGAAGAATGGGCTAGTATAAGAGACTAAACCGACCAAGGAAGCCACAATCAAAGTAAGGACTCTTGCAGGAAAAGCGAATAAGAAGGTCGCCAAACTTCCGTATGCAAACATAGAAAAGACGTCTCTTCCTAATCTATCTTTACCGAACGGAAAATCCAAAGAAGGAGAAAGAAAAGATTCCTTCAAATTCAAGTCCGTAGGAGCAGATTTGAATAATATCCCGAATATTACTAAAATTAAATATAGAGAAATTGTGCTATAACGAAGCAGGTTTATTGTTTTCAAGCAGCACCCGCCTCCCAACCCAATAACCTGTCCCGAACTTTTTCCGAGAACCTAGTCAGAATATAAAACACCATTCCACTATAAAACAAAAGTGCAGAAAGTAACGCAGAATCCATGGTTCTTATCGCGTGATACATAGACTTTCCTATTCCGGGAAAGAAGAAGATCTCCTCCACAACAATAGCACCGGAAAGTAAAGAACTCAGATCTAATAAGATTAATATAAGAAGAACAGGAGAAACTTTCAGAAGAATGTGCCGGAACAATATTCGATTTTCCGAATATCCTCTCGCCTTTAAAACATTTGTGTAAGCCGATTGTTTTTCCGTTCCGGCAAGTTGGTGGGCGAAAATAAAAAGTCTGGCAAATATTCTGGAACCAAGCGCAATTCCAGGCAAAATCACATAAGAAGTATTCCCTGGCTCATAGCCTCCTGGAGGAAGCCAACCAAGTATCAGAAAAAAAAAGACTAACAGAAAAACGGAAACTACGAATACAGGAGTGGATAAGATCAATTGACTGATAAATCCGAAAACTTCTCCTATAAATCTCAAACGAGGAAGAAAAGATACCAAGGCTAAAAAAACGGAAAAGAATGTGCCTGTTATAACCGCAAACCCGGCCAAATGCAGAGTTGGCCAAAATCTGGAAAGAATATGGGAAAGAACAGGATCCCCGGATTCAGTTTCTCCAAGATCAAAACTGATCATACCTTTCCAGAATTTCAGATATTCTTTCGCAAAACCAGTATTAGTCGATTTTTCTTGGGAATCCTGGACCTGGATTCCGGAATCCGCTTCTAAAAATTCCTTATTCAAAGATCTGAGCTGGGAGAAAAATACTGCAATTGCGGAAAGGAAAACCGCAAAAATCAAAAAGCGTTTCGCTTCTTCTAACAAACTCTCACCCTCTCAAGCGGAGAAAGCTTTCCGGATCTCTTCGAAATTTTTGGAAAGGATCAGTTTTTCGCGATCCTCTTTTACATTGAGGGTTTTTGCGATCTGAGCCAGGGTCTTAATATGTTCTTGGAATTTGGATTTGGGAACGATTAGAAGAATAAAAATATGAACGGGGAGATGGTCGATTGCATCAAAATCGATGCCCTTTCGAGAAAGGCCCATCACACATTTGAGCTCATCCACCAGATTGACCGAACAATGCGGGATTGCTACCCCGCTTCCGATGCCTGTGGACATGGATTTTTCTCTCGCCATAAGAGATTCGTACACAAGTTCCCTATCGTCCCTAGCAATAAGCGTCGAGTCGACGGCCTTTTGGAGAAGTTGGTTAATCACTTCTTCCTTAGAGGAACCTTCTATTTCAAAAATTACAGTCTCTGGCTTAAGTAAAGCGAGGAGCTGGTTCATGCTTCTCTGTCCTATCTCCTAGGAAAATACGAATCAGGAGGGATTCAATGAAAAAAAACGATGAGACCCACAGGAATGTAGGAACGAAGACCGGGGGAAGGAAAAAAATTGCCAACCCAAGAGGCGCCAAACTCAAAAAAGAAAGAGGCAAAAGTGAGCCCGTATTTCTTCCAGGTAAATTTAGAAGCAAAATGAAGGAGAAAGTTCCCAACCAAACAGGACCAGAAACAGTTTCCCAACCTGGAATTTTGGCTAGATGGATCCAAACGGAGAGAAGGAGAGAAAATCCCAAAGGTAATAAAAGAGCCACACTACTCCTTAACAATAAAGGTACTACTAAAAGTATCCCGAATCCACCGCAAGCTTCCAATGCAGAATATCTAAAATCAGGTAAGGTAATATCTGCGAAAAAACCTGGAGTATATATATCAGGATAAGAAGATCCTCTGAACACAAAAGAAGGTTCTGATGCCCAGCTATCTATTCCAGGTAAAAAGTAGAATATTAGAAAAAGTAAAAATTGCAGTAGGGCCAAAGGGAATCGTATCTTTAATCTCTGTTCCAAAACCCACCAAAGGCCAAGTCCTAAGCCTATAGCAAGAACTGCATGCAAAGCATATCTAGAATCTCTAGGCAGAAGAAGAGCAAAACTCAAAGCATGATTTACCCAATACAATGGGTAGGACTTCCCTCCCGTAAGAAGAAAGTAAGCAACCGCTCCGAATAAAAGTCCGAAGCCTACGGGAACCAGCGGATAATAGGATCCACCGGAGCCTAAAACCAAAAGACCGACCGCCAAACATGTAAAAAGAATATCAGGCAAAAGAAGGTCCTTTCTTCTGAAAAAACCGTTTTGGGTGGAGAGAACATAACTAAAAGCCATGATTCGCCTCCTTCCAAGTTCGAATTCTAGTCCTTAAAGAAATGGTAGAAGGACAAAGAAACGTGCAGATCCCGCATTCCATACAAAGAGAAGAATTAAAATTACCAAAACTGGAAACCAAGGCCATTGGATTTGCCTGCGTAGGACAATTATAAGAACATTCTCCGCATTCCACACATGGGAATTCTCGTCTCTGAGAATCATGTCTGGTCAATAATACTAAGGAATAATTTTGTCTAATATCCCAATAGAAACCCTTTTTGATATCTCGGACCGGGTTTTTTTCATAAAAAGAGTTTAGAGTAAAATTGGAATACTTAGAACCATATTCTTCGAATAAAAATTTCAAACTCTGTCCATTGCGAATACGGACGGTAGAATCCGCTTTTCTAAGCCCACCATTCTTTCCTAAAAAATAGAGAGCAATCTCTCTTTCTATAAAAGGAAAATCAGCAAATAAAGCTCTATAAAGATTATATAATGTTTCAGGACCTAAATATAAGATTTCCTTAATTTTAGAAAAAGGCAATTTTTCGGTCTGAGAAACGAAATATTCCGGAATTCCCCAAGGATACGCATAATTTTTAACGGGAGATTTCAGACCGGAAATATAGTCCCTGATCTGAGCTTCCGGAAAAAGAGATTTTAAAACTTCCAAGAAGCGAGTATGACATTCTAAATTTTTTCTTAACTCGGGAAGATAATCCACATCTTGGGTTCTAGTAAATGGAGCTAAGATAATAAGTGAAGTTTTTTGTCTGGATTTGAAATAAGATAAAAGAGAATGTTCCGGAAAATCCAGACTGACCAAACCCAGCCTGTCCATCGGTTCAAGCGCTTCTTCTTTTTTGAGAACTTTCGGGATCCAAGGTTTGGAACCTATAAAGTTTCCGTCTTGAACAATACGGATCTTGGAACCTTCTTCACTATGTTCTAATGAAGCGATCCCGTTTACAGGAGATAAAACTAAACCTGAGGATTGTTTGTAGAGAGGATCTCCTACACTTACCCGGACTGGAAAATCCTTAAGTAATAAGGCGTCTCTATCCGGGAAGAGGGTGTAGGGTTCGTCCAGGACCGTTTTGCGATTTCCCGTTTCTTTTACGGTCCTGGGTTGGAGGAGGAACGGTTTGGAGAACAATGCCCTTTTAGTTAGGCGACTTCACCATATAGATTTCGTCTTTAATGGGAAGTTCTTTCTTTAAATTTTTGATATAAGGAAGGATTTCTCCCATCGGCTCGTAGAATTCGCAATCAGTCTGCATACGGCGAGCCACTGTGAAGTATTTGTATAACTTCTCTTCGCCGGAACGTTTGGACCATTTTTTCTTGGTACATTTGACCCGGAGGATGTATTTGTCCGCCTCGGATTCATACTGTCTGACGGTTACACAATGCAGGCAGTTGGCGCAATAGACTTTCTCACTCATCGGTTATCCTGTTTCCTGGGGTATTTGACAGATTTAGGCGAGGGCACAGGGAGTCAACCCGTTTCCTCGCCTTTTGTTTGTTGGAAGGCTGTCAGGCTTCCTGAGGGATCTCTTCCTGAGTCGAATTTCTTGCTTCTTTGTATTTCCAGGTAAATTCTTGGAAAGATTTAAAGGCAACGAAGAAGAAACCGATCCCGTAGATCAATAGGAAGCCCACGATATAAGGACGTCCCACTAAGAAAGATAGCACAACGGAAAACACACAATAACAACCCAACAGGAACTCGAGAACTACATGGAAGTCCAAAGGAACGGTATATTTCAGCCTTTCTTTCAGGGAGTCAGAGTTCTTTTCGATCCTCAATTTAGGAGTTCTTTTGAAGGAAGATTGGATCCCTAAAACAGCCTCGAGCCAAGCTCTGGTGTTTACGATCGCAATTCCGGTTCCAATCATGATCAGAATTGGAAGATACACTAATCTTTTTTTCCAATCTTTGTATAATGTCTTTTGTGAATACGCGTAGAAGAATAAAGGTCCTACGGATCCAATAGAAAGTACTGCTGCGGTTCCTGATAATACTTCCAAAGGAAGATCGTAGAAACTGAAACCTGACCAGTATTCCATTAATAATAATGGAGCACTAAATAGAATGTTCACTATCATTAGTGGGTGAACAGAATAATTGATCAAGTGGGTCACAGCCTCAGCCTTGGTTTTCCAAGGTAGATCCGCTTTCCAGATACGAGGCAGAAGTTTTACTGCAGTCTGGATAGAACCCTTGCACCAGCGGAATTGCTGAGATTTGTATGCAGACATCATCGCAGGAATTTCTGCAGGACAAACCACATCTTTAAAATAACGGAACTTCCAGCCTCTTAATTCTGCACGGTAAGAAAGATCGAAGTCTTCGGTAAGAGTATCATGCTCCCAACCGCCAGCATCCTCGATAGTTTTCTTTCTCCAAGTACCTGCAGTACCGTTGAAGTTCATCCAAAGTTTGGAACCGTTTCTTGCTACCTGCTCGATCATAAAGTGACCGTCGATACCGAAACTTTGAGCTTTGGTTAGAATATTATAATCTGCGTTAATATGTCCCCAACGTGCTTGCACCATTCCGATCTGAGGATCGTCGAAGTAAGCCATGGTTTTGAGAAGGAAGTCTGGATCCGGCATGAAGTCCGCATCAAAAATAGCGATGTAGTCCCCTTTCGAAACTCTCATCCCTTCGTCCAAGGCTCCAGCTTTGTGACCTACACGATTGGTTCTGTGAAGGTGATGGATATCAAAACCTTGAGCCTTGTATTTTGCCACTAAGGAAGCGGCTTTTTGGATGGTCTCATCAGTTGAATCATCCAGAACTTGGATCTCTAATTTATCTTTAGGGTATTTTAATGCAACTGTGGAGTCGATCAGACGATCTACTACGTAAAACTCGTTAAAAATAGGAAGTTGGACGGTGACTATCGGAAGGCTCGGATCGTCCAAAGAAAGGTTTCTGCTCGGGTCTGTATCACAATTGGCGTTGTACTTTTTGTACAAATACACCATGATATACGTGTGAATTCCGAAGAAAAATAATCCTAGAATATCGAGGGCGTAAATTCCCAAAAACAGAACAGTGACTACAGTGAGCATTTGGGACAAAAATTTTGGAAATACCCAAAAAGTCAATGGATTTTGCAGCGCAACATTCGAAGTCACATTTTTCGCTCCGAAATTAAATTGCCCTCTTCTCGAAAAAATGGGCCGAAACCCTAAGGTCGGAACTTTGAAATCCGATATTCTAAATCGGATGGACCTTTAGCCTCCCTGGTTAAAGCCAATCCACTGCGAATTTTCACTTTCTTGTAGAGGGGATGGACGAAACCGTCCCTTATTTTTTTACCTTCTCTTTTTCTAGGGAAATCCATAACCAGCTTCGGAAATCTTGTGATGTAGGAATTCCAACATGAAATAAAGATCGCCCCCACCCTGCGTTGGGATTGGGGGGAGTGGCTTGTGGGAAGTCGCCATCTCCCTACCACAGAATCCATCTTCCGTCAACGAAACTCTCTCTTTCAAATTTTGTAGGAATTCCAACATAATGTAAAAATTTCTCTCCGTTGTAGCCTAGTGTTCTCTATGCGAAACTTTCGAGTTTTTACGTTTCACGTAGAAGCTGCGAGAAGAAGAAGATTTTTGATCCTCGAACCCGCCAGGGATCGACGCGGGCGTCGCGAAGCGACCGAAGCGGAGAGCCCGGTCGCCGAAGGCGAGGCGGCCAAACTTCCCCTACTCTTCACGAAAAGACTTGTCTCTAGGACATAATACGCCTACTTTGCTCCCATGCGTTCGGCTATCTTAGGTTTAATTGCCGCATTTGCTTCCGTACTATTAGCCATCTTATTGGAAGAAGCGCATTTTCTTTCCTTCCTCAAACTATCCGCACTTGTGTTGATCGTAGGCGGAACTGCAGGCGCAACATTCGCAAGTTACACTCCGGAAGAATTCGCAAACTTAATCATTCATCTGAGAGAATCCCTTTTCCCTAAAAGAGAATTTTCTCTTTCCGACGTATTCTTGGACTTTGCGGAGAAGGCCAGGAAAAACGGATTATTATCCCTAGAGGACCAACTCACAGGAGTGCCCGACGCATTCTTAAGAAAAGGGATCCAGCTCATCGTCGACGGAACAGATCCAAGAGCAGTGGAAGAAATTTTATTCGAAGCAGCAGAAGGTCTGGAAAACAAAGAAACCCGCTCCGCAAAAATTTTGGAAACCGCAGGTGGATTTTCTCCTACCATTGGGATCATCGGAACAGTGATGGGACTCGTGAGCGTGTTAGAAAATTTAGGAGCCGGAACAAGAGCTCTCGGCGAAGGGATCGCCACTGCGTTTATCGCAACTTTCTACGGGATCGCATTTGCAAACTTAGCCTACTTTCCATTAGCCAATCGTCTCAGGACTTGGGCGTTTTCCAGAGATAGAAGAAGGCAAGCAATCATCCGAGGAATCATTTCTCTACAGACAGGAGACAATAGAAGGATCCTTGTAGAAAGAATGGCTCCATTCTTGTAAGGAATTTTTAAGTTAGAAAAATTTCAGATTTTGTAGGAATTCCTACTGAATGGAAAAGTGCGGCCCCCACCCGAGTTGGGTGGTGGAGGAGGGCCCGTGGGAGAACCCTCGCTCCCTATATCATAAAATTCTAATTTTTTCAATCCTATTTTCACGCGGTAAATTTGTAGGAGGTCCTACATTTTTTTCGCAAATTTCAGATCGTATGAATCCATTCGTCCTTCTCTAAATTTTTCTTCCAATCAAAACGATCCTTCATGGTCAGAAGTTATGCTTCCTTTCTTTCTCCCATTCTGGAAAGAATTTCCCGGATCTTATCTTCTGCACCCTCCGGAGTTAGAACCAAAAGAACGTCCCCATCTTCCATCTTAGTTTTACCAGTCGGGACTAAATGAGAATCTCCCCTGTAGATCAAGGTAATCAAAGAATTTTCTGGAAAATCCAATTCGTATACGAACTTACCTACGGACGCAGAACCATAAGGAACAATATATTCCAAAAGTTGAGTATCACTTTTGTCCTTGTTCTCGAATTCAAATGGATAAGAAGCTCTTTGTTCCAAAGCCGCCTCAAGTCCTAAAATTCGAACTGCATAAGGAATCGTAGATCCTTGTAATAACAAAGAAGTTAATACGGTAAAGAAGACTATATGAAAGATCATCTCCGACTCTGGAAGTTGTTTTGCAAAAGGGAATGTAGCTAGAATAATCGGAGCTGCACCTCTTAATCCAACCCAAGAAACTAAAAGTTTCTCTCTCCAATCCACGTTAAATCCGGTCAAAGCCAAAAACACAGCGGCAGGTCTTGCGATCACTGTTAGAAAAACTGAAAACGCGATTCCGAGTGCAGCGACTGAAGGAATTTTAGAAGGGAATACCAGAAGTCCTAGGGTAAGGAACATTACGATCTGCATCAACCATGCAATTCCATCCATAAAACGAACATTACTTCGTTTATGAACGAAGGATCTGTTTCCGATGATAATTCCTGCAATATATACCGCCAAGAATGGGTTGCCACCTATCAAATCCGTTGCCGCATACACAAACAAAACCGAAGCAGAAAGTAATACCGGATATAAACCTTCGTAATCCAATTTGATTCGGTTCATTCCTCGATAGATCCAGTAACCTAAGAGTAGACCTAAAATAATTCCTAAACTGAATTGCTGGAAGATGGTCCATGCCAAGCTGTCCCAGGAAGGAGAAGTAGTTCCTACAAAACCTAAAACAGATGTAGTTAATAAAACCGCGAGAGGATCGTTACTACCAGACTCAAGTTCCAAAAGTGAAGTGAGTCCTTTTCTCATACCAATATTGCTGGTTCGAAGAACATTAAAGACTGCCGCAGCATCTGTGGAAGATACGATCGCACCCAAAAGAAATCCGATAATCGGATCGAAGCCCATTACAAAAATTGCGAATAAGGCAACGAATAAACAAGTGAGAAGTACTCCCAAGGTTCCGAGAGAAATACCTTTTCCGAGAACAGGTTTTACCTTGGTCCAATCGGTTTCTAAACCACCTGAGAACAAGATAAATGCTAACGCAATCGAGCCGACCTTGCGAGTAAGATCCGCATCGTTGAACCAGATCTTTAGAATGCCGTCGGATCCTGCCAACATTCCGATCGTTAAGAATATGAGTAGAGAAGGAATTCCAAATTTTGTGGAAACGCGCAATAAGCCTATGCTCAATATGATGAGACTCGATAGAGCTAAAATTTGAAACTCGAAGTTAAGAGCGTTCAATTCCACTACGATAGATTCTAATCCTTTAAAAATTATGCGATTTCTTTTTTTATAGTCCGCTCTAAAACTTGGGTATTGATAGAGAACAAATTCCCGGGCTTCAATCGCGTAGACCGTTAGGGACAGGCTATTATATGAAAAAAAACTATTTTCAAAACAAAAGCAAAACCTTTGGACCCATTAGACTACATCTGAGTTCAATTCGTACAATAAATCTTCCAACTCTCTGCGGTCGGTAACTTCGACCAATCTATCTTCTCCGAATTCATCTGCCTCTATCTTCACAGCAAAATATCCGAAACTTTCTTCTCCCTTTAAAAATCCTACGTCTAGATTAATAAGATCTGTTTCTTCTTCAGAAGATGGTATGAGTAAAAAATATTGATGTTCGTCCAGTTCTACTACTTCTCCAACGATAAAAGAATATGGATTTCCATCCTCATCCAACAAGTGCAGAAGTTCGTCACCTAGCTCCTCATGCTCCGTCGATTCGGTTTCCTGATCGTAAGATTCCAACATAGAGATTGTTTCCTTACTGTAAAGATCGGCCTAAAAAAGGATCCGGCTTTGCCGTAAAAGGTGGACAAACCCGAAAATCCATCGTTTATAGGAGGAAATTCCGCCATTCTTGGCGGAAATTCCAAATCTCCACTTGCAAAAATCTTAAAGATGCCGCATTTGGTGATACTCCGGCACCGATCTGATATGCATTCGAGTCGCGTAATTTTCCCGATTTTTATTCTCTGCCTTCTACTCTCCTGGAATTGCGGAAGGACAGATTATGATTTGGGAGAAATTCGAGAAGGCAAGTTGGAGGCAAAAACTTGGGATCCAAACAAAACGATCCTTTCTCTTAGAGGAGAATGGGAATTGGTTCCCGAAAAATTTTTGGTTTCAGAGCCGGAACCTCAACAAACCCAAGAAACGGTTTACGCGGCGATTCCTCAAATCTGGAACGAACTTACTAAAGACGGAAAACTTTTATTTCCAAACGGAAAAGGTTACGGAACCTACTCTCTACATCTGCAACTTCCTGAAAATTGTCCCGAGTTAATGTTAAAAGTTCCGGACCTAGGAACATCTTACTCAATTTACGCAGATGGAAAACTTTTGGAAACAGTGGGCAAGGTAGGAAAAACTCCCGAGACGTCGATCCCATTCCTGCAAACTTCTATCGTACTTCTTCCGCAAAATCTGAAAAGATTGGATTTTGAGATCTCTAACTTCGCTCATATCAACGGAGGCCTCTGGTTTACTCCCGAGATCGGAATACCTTCTCTTATATTAAAAAAATTGCATTATAGCCAAGCAATGGATGTGGCAAGTTCCGCAGCGGTTTTGGTCCTTGCAATCTATCAGATCCTGGCCTTCCTTAGAACAAGAGAAGAAAAAAGTCAGTTATATTTTGCATTATTTTCTTTAGCTTCCGTATTTCGGTTTTTCCTGACCGGAAATAGATTATTCAATTATATATTCCCCGAAGTTCCTTGGGAAATCAGTTATAGGTTAGAATATCTGAGCACCTATATTCTTTGCTCCGGATTTTTGTCCTATTCTGCCACTGCATTTAAACAGGATTTCCATCCCAAAACGGAAAAGATCTCCCTGATCATAATGTTATTCTTCGCGATTCCCACTTTAGTTTTGCCAGCAGAATATTATGCCAGATTACTTTTCCCGTTCCAATTCACCATTATCATAGGTGGAGCTTATACACTTTTGGGATGTGCACGGGCTGTGATCCACGCAAGACCGGGATCTAGATTTTTCTTAGTGGGAATCTCTTTTATAATCATCGCAGGTGCGAACGATATTCTAGCTTCTCATTATATATTAAATAATCATTATATATTGGCTCCCGCGATCTTTTTGTTCATATTCTTCCATAGTTTAGGATTTTCTTTTTCCTTCTCCCGGGTTTTAAGAACTTCTATGGAAGCGGAGAAGGGACTAAAAATTGCAAACCAGAACCTGAACGAATTAAAAACGGAACTGGAAAATAAAGTAGAGTCCAGAACCATCCAACTCACAGCCGCAAAAGAAAAAGCGGAATGGGAGGCTAAGTACAGATACGACTTTCTAGCAGTCATGAGCCATGAGATCCGCACTCCTTTGAACGGACTTTTAGGAACTTCTAATCTTCTTTCCGAAACTATTTTGACCCAAGAACAGAAAGAATATGCGGACATTATTCAGGCGTCCGGAGAGAACCTTCTTCATTTGGTGAATCAATTATTAGATCTTTCTAAAATAGAAAACCATCGTTTCGTATTAGAGATTCTACCGTTCGACCCATTTGCCGTTTTACAAAGAGCAGCAAGAGTTGTAAAGGCTAGAGCAGAAGAAAAGAGAATTTTAGTGGATATCTCTTATCCGGAACATCACCCTGGAATCTTCTTAGGTGATGAAGGAAGGATCCAACAAGTACTCCTGAATCTTCTGAGTAACGCGATCAAATTCACCGGGTCCGGCGGAAAGGTATGTCTTGGAGTTCGTTTTTATGGAGAAGACCTTTTTTCCCGTGTATTAGAATTCTGGGTAGAAGATGACGGAGTCGGGATCGCGGAAGAACAAGCCGCAGTATTATTCGAACCATTCGTCCAAGCCGACTCTTCCGTTGCTAGGAAATTTGGCGGAAGCGGATTAGGTCTAACCATTTCCAAAAAGTTGGTGGAACTTATGGGGGGAAGTATTCGGATCACAAGTTCTCCAGGCAAAGGATCTAAATTTTCTTTTTTACTTCCCTTCCCCCAAGAAGAACCGGAAAAACAAGATCTGGAAGAAGAGGCAGCTCCGCCTATCGTTCTACCTCCGCTTAAAATTTTACTCGTGGAAGACCAAGAATTTTCAAGAAGAGTGGCATTCGATATTCTCACTAAATTAGGAATGAAGGTGCATTCTTTAGGAATGGGAAAAGATGCGATTGCTCAATTGGATAGAGAGACCTATGAGATCATACTTTTAGATATCGATCTTCCGGATATTAGCGGGGTAGAAGTTTCTAAATGGATCAAAGAAACTTTCGCTCATCCTCCGTATTTAGTGGCTTGGACGGCTCACGCTCTGCCGGGTTCTGAAGAATTTTTCGAAAGTTCTGGATTCGATTCTTATTTAAAAAAACCTACTCTTAAGAGGGATTGGATCCTATTTCTGGAAAGATATGTCCAGAGTAGACCCAAACCTGCAGGTTAACCCATTAAAAATGCATAATATATTCTTTTCTGTATGTATCTTATTTATTCTAATCGGATCTTTCAATTGTAATTCCGGAGGGAAACAGGACTGTAGTAGGTCCACCCCGAGTGACAAAAAAACTGCGGAGATCTTAGAGGCCGCATGTTTAGCAAATCAAAATAATCAAAATGTATGCGATCTATATCTTTTAGAGGCAGTTTACCATTTTCATTGTTGGTAAGAAGAATCAAAACTCTTCGAAAGGAAGTTTATTCTTCTTAGAATTATTGCAGTCCTTACATGCAGGAACCAAATTTGCTTTAATTGACTTTCCACCTTTTGCCAAAGGGATCAGATGATCCATCGTGAGTTCGTCAGGCGGAAATTTTTTACCGCAGTAGTGGCAGATCCCGTCCGCTTTTTTCTTTCTCCACCAAGGAGTTTTTCGTAACTCTTTTGCGATCTGTCTTTGTTTTTTGATTTCGGATTCGCTTACCCAAAGAAGAGGTTCTTCCGAATATTCTCCTGGGCCGTTCATACTGAAGTATATTGGATCCAATCGGAACCCGGACCGGACCAGGCCAAACGTAAGAAAGAAGATTTAGATTCGCAAGTAACTCCTTCTTTGATTCCGGAAGCAGTGACTAAAACAGTATCCCCCGTTTTAAGATCCAAATCCTCCAATTTACATTCTCCGTTAAGAACCATCAAAACATGGAACACGGGCTCCGAAGAAAAAGAAGGCAGAACAAATTTCTTGTTAGAATCAATTTCCAGAATTTCCATCCGAAACTTATCGTTTGCAGTTAGAACGGAACGATTCAATTCGAAAGAATCAATTTGTTTAGGGCTCAATCTATCCTTAGGATCTGCAGAAGAAAAATCCAAAACATCCAATGCCTTCTTGAGATGTAACTCTCTAGGTCTTCCGTAATCGTATACTCTATAAGTTGAATCGGATGATTGTTGGACTTCCATCAGGAGGATACCGCCTCCGATTGCGTGTATCCTCCCCGGGTTCAGCAGAAAAGAATCTAGTTCTTTTACTTCTACTTCGTTTAGAATTTCTTCGACTCGGTTTGTTTGTACGTATTCTGAAAATTCTTCTTTATTAGTTTGTTTGGAAAATCCGCAAACTAGTTTGGAACCCTTGTCTGCTTGTAAAACTGTCCAGGCTTCTTTTTTGCCTGCACTTTCAGGATCGAACTTCTCCGCGTATGCGTCGTCAGGATGCACTTGTACGGATAATTTTTCCTTAGCATCAATCAATTTGATCAATAAAGGGAAACTCTGTCCTTTAAAAGGTTTTCCAAGTACCGACTCATAATCTCCGGTATATACTTCCCTAAAAGTTTTTCCGGAACATTCTCCATTCGTAATTTTGGAAAGATCGGAACCGTAATCCGAAATTTCCCAGGACTCTCCAATATCTCCCGAAGGGATATTTCGTCCCAATACGGTTTCTAATTTTCTGCCGCCCCAGACTTTTTCCTTATAGATGGGCTCGAATTTTAAAACCTTCTGCATATATACCTATTTTTTTTGACCCTGGAAGAGTTCAATTTTAACTTTTAAGATCCTCTTTTTGAAATGAGTAAATGCGTCAGGGCGAAAGCCGGATAAATCCAAAGTATAGATCCTACCAGGGACTAAACTTCCCGGTTCGGGACTCCATTTTAGGTATCTGTAACTTTTATAACTCCCCTTTCCACCACAGGAAGAACAGTTTAGATCGGAACCTCTGCATTCCGGACAGATAGATCTGACTACCAAAGGAATGGCTGCGAATATTCTACCCAATAACTCTTCGGGTTTGAGACAGATCCGAATATCATGATAGATACCTGTATATTTTTTGCGGTCCCTACTTCTCATTCCGGCACGAAGAAGACCCCTTCTCGCAAATTCAACCGCCTGGGTAGCGAATACGATCCTGGAAGGTGGGATCAGGTGAATTCCATTTTTTGCATGTTCTTGTTTCTTTCTGATCTTAAATTCTTGATCAAAACGAGAACGTTCTTCCGGTTTGGAAAGCACCTGATAAGATTCCACAACTTTTAAGAACACGGGTTTAGAACCGGTAAGCAGATTATCAGGATGAAATATTTTGGCGAGTTCTCTATATCTATGTTTGATGGACTCGGGGCTGGCACCGTAGTTCAGGCCAAGGACCTTATAATGATCTGTCCAGGCCGAACTCATGGTAAAATTTTAGACTCTAAAATCGATTTAACGATTCGAATTATATTCTTGGAAGGAACCGCCGCTATCCAAACCATCCAACATGGTATCCACATCTTTTCCGTCTGCTCGGATCGTTCCTTCCACATACTTGTCTATAGCTTGAATCACTTCTGCAAGATTGTCGCGATAAGAACGGACAAATTTGACCCTTTGATTCGGGCTCCTAATATTTCCAAGACTATATACTTCTTCTTTGGTTCCCGCATCCGTTTTTCTTTTTACTACTAAAACAATATTAGAAATATCGGAGGCCACGACCTTCTCGTTTTTTAATTCCCCGATCTCGTCGTTAATCGGTCTGAGCTTGGTAACCAGAGATTTTCTAGTGATAAAGCGGACTCCGTCCAATTTTAGGGAACCTTCTCCCCCTGAAACTTTTAGATAAAACTTTTTATCTACTAAAAACCTGTCACGAACCGGGAAATTAAAATTTTCCATCGCAGGAACAAATTGGAAATACTCATTATCAATAATTTTTTTCCTTCTATTTAAGAAAGGGAGCATATCCTCGATTCTTTTATGAAAGTCTTTGATATCTTTTGTAAGTCCTTCTATGTCTCGGACCTGCATAGGTTCGTAAGGAAGGATTTTGATCTGACCGTCCTTCTCGAAGTCCTGAGAAAATATTTCCCAACTGAATATGGAGATCAAAAGAAGTAAGATGAACGGTTGCTTCATTCGTAAAGTCCGGACGATTTCCTATATTTAGTGTCGTCCATTCCGTCAAAAAGCCCGGAATTTTCCTAAAAATTCGTTGAATTCCGGCCGGATTCTACGAAAAGGGAAGGGACGGATATGGAAATCAGCATTAGAAAATCCAGCGAAACAAATATAATCAGCCTCTCCGGGAGTCTGGACATCTATACGTCCATAGATCTCAAAAACTTTTTCGAACAGAATATTGATCGAACTAACAATAACGTTGTGATCAACCTCGAAAAGTTAAACTACATCGACTCCTCTGGGATCGGAATGCTGATTAAACAATTGAATTATGTCCAAGAATTGAGCGGAAAATTTTTCATCGCAAACATGAAACCTGCGATCGAAAAAGTGTTCAAAGTGGCAGGACTGACTTCTTACTTCCAAACTCTTTCAGAGTCCGAATTCACCAGCCAGTTTCCTTGACCTTTCAAGGATATTCCGGGGCAGTGTAGGACAAAAACACGTCCCAAACTCCCCAAAACCTACCCTTTTCTCCTGCAAGCGGCGTAAGATTCAAATTCAGCCTACCTTCTCTTAACTCGGATGGGTCCACTGTTATATACACTGGAGGAGTTCCTGCATAGATAGATTTGGAGTATAAATTTGCATCCGGAAAGCGGACTGTTCTTTTCAAGATTCCGTTTGCAGAAATTCTGAGCTCTCTATCCGGTAAAATCGCCGCATTTTCAGTCTTAGAAAAGTAGGTTAGATCGAAATAAACATAGATAATGTCTTTTCTATTCGAATCTGCAATGAGTAGTATATCCAACCCTGTTTCTGGGACCATTCTACATTGGTTGTCAAATAGTCGGCCGGTTCCGGCACCAGGGGCAGGATCTTTTCTGTCCGGAGCTAATTTCAGACCATTATGATAGGCCCAAATCGAAAGTTCGGGGAAGGTTTTATAATCTTCAGAAATATAGTTTTCTCCCCCCATCGGTTTGGAGAAATTCTCAAAATTTTTCGTTTTCCGATTTTCCTGACTGATCGGACCCTGTCCGGCAGCGGCAAGAATTAAGAATAAGAGTATTGCAATTCGGCGCCAGTCCATCTTTTTAGAATATCGACCGTCCTTTGGAGAGAAACTTGAAAATTCTTAGAAGTCTGGAGAACTTAAAAAGCAACCTAAAGACTTCCACAGTCGTAACTTTGGGGAATTTTGACGGGATCCATCTGGGCCACCAGGCTCTTTTAGAAAGAACCAAGGAAATTTCCCTGGAAAAAGGCCTTCCTTCTTGTGTCGTCACATATCATCCCAACCCTGCTTTAGTTTTAGGAAAAGACAAGGACCTGGGAGGGATCACCACCCAAGCAGATAAGGAAAATTTAATAGAATCTTATGGGATTGACTGGCTAGTCGTTGTCCCATTCACTTTGGAATTCGCCCAAATAGAGGCGGAGACATTCCTAAAAGAGATCTTAATCAACCAACTGGAAGCAAAATCCATTCTGATCGGATTCAATCATTGTTTCGGAAAAGGAAGAAGAGGAGATTACGAACTTCTCAAAAAGTATTCTTCCGAGTATGGATATGATCTGGAAAAATTGGATCCTGTGTATCTTGGCACCACAAAACTTTCTAGCTCCCATATTCGCTCCTTATTGAGAGAAGGTAAGGTAGAAGAAGCTGAAGAATGTCTCGGCCGAGAATTCTCGGTCACTGGAACTGTTGTACAAGGCCATCAAAGAGGAAGAACCATAGGATTTCCTACAGCTAATGTGCAACCTTTACCGGAGCTCATTCTTCCGGGAGTCGGTGTTTACGCAGGAAGAACGGAGATCGAAGGGAAAACCTATCCTTCTATGATCAATATTGGAAATAATCCTACATTTGGTGACCAAGCAGTCACATTAGAAAGTCATATATTCGATTTTTCGGATGATATCTACGGAAAGAAGGTAAACGTAATCTTTACTAAAAAGATCAGAGAAGAGATCAAATTCCCGGGCGTGGATGCTCTGATTTCCCAATTAAAGAAAGACGAGACTCTTTCCCGAAAGATCCTGCAAGAAAGATAGTCGGCCCGCCTGAAGCTCGCGTAGCGGACAATAGTCTGCGTCGCTCCTGAAACCGGCAGAGCCCGATTATGAGATTTTCTTAAAGTTTAAATCCGCCGAAAAGTGGAATTCCCTTCCTTCCTAAAAGGATCCCTTCCAGATCCTTTGGGGGCGTATAACGCAGAATATTCACAAACAGATGCATAGGAATATGATCCGCCCAGTTTGGTACGGATTGAAAGAATGGATCCCAATGTAGAGAATCTGATTCCTCTTCTTCTGCCCAAACGATCTCTCTTCCGGAAAACTCCTCGAACCAAGACTTTAATGACTTAAGTAAATTCGATTTATTTAAAATACTAATCCCTTTTGGGAAATCCATTAGGTATTTAGGGGGATATTTTGTCTGGCAGGACTCGTTGGAACAGATGATATGTCTGACTTCTTCCAAAAAACCTGCCCAATCTCTGAGCCTTCCTCTAGATTTATACCAAGGAGTTTTGCTAATTATACCACATTCAGGGCAAATACATACAGGAGTAAGAGTTACTCCTTTTAGGGAAAGTATGGGTGCCTCTTTAGGAAGATAAGATGCTGATTCTTGGATCAAATAATCGGAGCTAGGTTCCATCGTTCCTACCGGATCCAGTCCACTCATTTGATTTTCCTCTTGGCCGCGACGGAGCGTTAGTCGCGTCAATCCTATACACAATGTCGTCTAACGCAATTCATTTTCTTAATAAACAAATCCTAATTTTCCAGGATTTTAAACTCTCTAAAAACTATGGTTTTCCGGCCTAAAAAAGGTCCGTCGACAAGTCATTCGGGATTGATTCCGAATTAGGACCCGGTTAGGATGCCTCGAAGCGTCGGGCCTATGAATTATTACCTTTTTCTGCCAATAAGCGCTCTAATCATAAATACTCTTCTTATTTCATATGTTTTTGCGAGAAGGTTCCGAAGCGCAGTTATCAGGGACTTCTTACGCTTCGTTCTATTTCTAAATCTTTGGCTAATTTCTTATATTTTATATTGGAGTATGCTTCCTCCGGAATGGATGACTCCAATTTTTAAACTTTCCTGTTTCACCTGGATCCCTGTCGGGCTTTTATTCTTAGAAACTGTATATAGATTTTTAAACATTCGTTCGACAATCCTGCTTTCTTTCTTTCGCTTCTCAGTGGTGCTCACCATTTTTCTGACCGCTTCCACGGATTGGATCATCAAGGGTTCTATCCTATACGATTGGGGCTACGAATTAGAACCCGGGATTTTATTCGTTCCATTTAGCTCCGTCGCAGTCAGTGGCCCTGCAATCTGGGGGCTCTATCTTCTTTTAAAAGAAAGATTTAGGACAAAACAAAAAAAGATCAGACAACAACTAAATTACTGGATCTTGGGCACAACGATTGCACTCGGGATCAGCGCTTATACAGAGCTATTCAACTTAGATGAACAAGGCAGATTTTTATTCGTTCCTTTGAGTCCAGCGGCGATCAGTATACAGGCATTCTTTATTTTTGTGGCGATCACACGTTACGGCTTTTTAAATATCAGTTTAGAAAGGATTGCAGTAGAATTATTCCGGGACATTCACGATGGGATCATTCTAACAAAAGAAAATCACGAATTCTTTTTTGCAAACCAAGCCGCAATCGCAATCTTAGATGGTTCTCCTTCTAAAGAAGGATTATTCAGACCAGAATGGCATTTTGCGAATTATAGAGAGGAACAGGATCATATCCCTAGAGATTACCAATTAATAGGCAACTCAACCTTACAATTTATAGAACTTACGGTCTCGGAAATCAGGATCACTGAAAATGAATCCGGAACATTATACCTTCTAAGAGACATCACGGAGAAGAAGGCAGCTCAAGAAAAGATCCACCAGCTATATTCACAAATTGTAAATGACTTAGAGATTGCTCGAGTCACTCAAGCTTCTATCATTACCCAAAAATTTCCGGACAAAGGTTCTTATAGAATTCATTCCTTTTTTCAGCCCATAGACAAGGTGGGCGGCGATATGTTGAGAGTCATAGAACATCCTGGGGACAGAGTCGACATACTATTTGCAGATGTTTCCGGTCATGGAATTGCCTCCGCAATGGTGGGAGGAATGCTTTCTATCGCCTTCCAGATCGTGTCAGACAAAGGACTGTCTCCCAAAGAAAGTTTATCCGAGATCCACGAAATGCTTTCCAAAGTTGTATTGCATCATCATATCTCTGCAGTGTATGTAAGTTTTTATCCAAATGAAAAAAGAGTTCGATTCTCTTATGCAGGACATCATCCCATGCTTATTTTTAGAGGAGGGAAAATTTACCCTCTGGAAGGAGAAGGTAGGATCTTACTGGCAGTAAAAGAATTACATTTGAACGATTATCATTTTGATCTACAATCTTCTGACAGATTACTTTTATATTCTGATGGTTTATATGAGGTCAAAAACGGCCTCGGGGAAATTTTCGGTTATGATGAATTTTTAGACTGGATCCAAGGAATGGCGGATAGAGACACTCGCTCCCTATTGGAAGCAGCTCATAGAAAGGCATTAGAATTCGGAAACGGAAAACATAACGACGATTTGGCAATGTTGGCTTTGGAGATTGGACCGTGAATCCATATCTAATTCTTCCATTATTTGCATTATTTATCAATCTATGGTTATTCACCTATGTTTTGGCACTAAAAGGAAAACATAGAGTAGTTCATTTATATCTTTTATACTCCGGAGCCCTAAGCCTCTGGATCATTTCCATCATTCTGTATTGGTCCTTCTTGCCATTCCATTGGATGACCTGGGTATTTAAGATCAGCTCTATTTCCTGGTTATTAGTCGGACCTTTATTCTTAGAGTTTGTGTTCGCATTCTTATCAAAAAATCCGAATATAGTTTTATATCTTTTGCGGGGATTGGCTCTCGCGATCTTTCCGATCACATTAACCACTGATTGGATCATCGCAGGCGTAGAGAGAAAATACTGGGGCGACATGCTCATCCAAGGTCCACTTTACGTATATGGGATCAATTTACTCACGGTTTCTCCTCCAGTATATGCGATATTTCTTTTGATTTTCGAATCTAGAAAAGAAGAGATCGGATTCAGAAAACAATGTTATCTTTTGGCATTCGGGACATTTCTCTCCTCGGTGCTCGGGTTTTTAACCACAGTACTCCCTAGGATCTTATCAAAAGGAGACCTGCATTATCCTCCATTGAGCGGAAGTGTGAGCGTGATCCAATCTGCCTGTGTATTTATAGCGATCGCAAAATACGGATTCTTAGAGATCCGATTGGAAAAAATCGCACTCCAATTATACGCAAAACTGAGAGAAGGAGTGATCCTGTTATCCGCCTCCGATGATTTGCTGTATTGGAACGAAAGTGCAAAAGAAATGTTAGGTTTTCCTAAAATAACCTCCACTCCTGAAAAGTTGGATCTAGGAAAATTTTTAGAAGGATTTACAAGAAGACCCTTCTCTAGAATGGACTTCAAAAGAAAATTTTCAGAGACCAAAAAGGTTTCTTCGGAAGAAGACATGCTCCCCTACTCCGATTCGGTATATTTAGAAGTTTCCAAATCGGAAATCCCGATCTCCGGAAGAGATCTAGGTAGAGTGTATGTTCTCCGAGACATCACTGAAAAAAAAGAAGCCTCCGAAAGAATCAATATGCTCTATTCTAGAGTGATCCGAGATCTAGACATAGCAAGAGAAGTGCAGAATACCATCACTACCAGGGATTTTCCTTCTTCCGACAAATTTAAGATATTCTCCTATTTCCGTCCTTATGACCGAGTTGGAGGAGATGTTCTAAATTGTTCCGAAAGTGCAGACGGAAGCCTGGAGATATTATTTGCAGATGTTTCTGGACATGGGATATCCTCCGCGATGGTGGCTGCTATGGCATCCATCTCCTTCAATGTATTTTCCAGAAAAGGAAACAAGCCCAAAGAAGGTTTATTATTCACAAACGATCTACTTTCTTCTGTGGTAACCCAACATTTTATTTCTGCGGTTTTCCTCAGATATAATCCAAACACAAGAATATTAGAATATAGTTATGCGGGCCATCATGCGGGACTTCTACTTAGAGATGGGGAAACTTTGGATCTACAGGGAAAAGGGGGAGTTTTACTTGCAGTTGGAACTCCTATCTTGGAGGATTTCCAAATACAACTCCGTCCCGGGGATAGAGTGTTATTGTATTCTGACGGTTTATTCGAAGTTCGAGGATCTAAAGGAATTCCGATGGGCAATTCTACACTTGTGGAGGCTGTAAAAAAACTTTCTTATCAGGATTCCGACAGTCTGATCCGCTCCTTAGTATCCTATTCGGAATCCTTCGGAGACGGAATTATGACGGACGATCTAACCTTATTCTGTTTAGAAATTACGGGTTAATATAACCCGCGCGTTAGTTCTAAAAACGTAGTGATTAAACTGCGAGCGAATCTGCCTGCTCTTTTACTTTTTCTAGGAAAGGAAGAAATTCATCCAAAACGGCAGGGATTTCATACTCGATAATATCTCCTGCACGAATGATATCTTTTTCCTCTAAAGCCAACGCAACAGAAGCAAGTGTATCGTTTAAGTCGTTTGTTTTTTCTTCAAAACTTCTTTCAGCGATCTGGATCTTAGAGAAGTCCATTCCAGGAAGTTTTTGTCTAAGAGTAATAAACGAAGTCAGAAGAACATTAATCTGTGAAACAGACTGAGTAAGAAGATGTGTTGCCACCTCGTCTTTTCCCGCCTGATAACTTTCATTAACTTTCACAAAACTTTCTTTCAAAGCGGGAACAGCCTTGATGAAAGTATCTAAAATTTCTCTTAAAGTAGGAAGGTCCAGGTCCAAAACGGAGGCCCTAGCAACCAAATCCATCACGAATAATTTCAGGTCTCGTAGATATTCCAAAAATTCTTCGATGGCAGTTGTTCCATCCAGCTTGGAAGAATTGCGGCTCAATTCTTCTAGGATTTCACTCACTGTGGAACCGGTACCCATCGGTTTGATCTGGTCGTATTTCAGTTTTAAAAGTTTACCTGCGGATTCCAAAAGACTACGGATCCATTCTATCCCGTCCCCTAGTTCCTTGGATTCTTTTTCAGTAAGAGAATCCCTTCCAAGCAAGGTGGTTCCCACTTTATCCACATAAGAATCCAGTTCATGGAGGGAACTAATCAGAATATCCAATTCCTCTCCAACAAAAAACTCCATCTTGGATGCTTTTGAAATAGAAGAATCACGCATCGTGTTTTGAGTAAATTCCTCACCGTCTACGATACAGGATAATAAAAATTTACCGTTCGTTTCCACCCAACGACGTACAGCATCGAAAACCTCTCCAAGGTTTTTTTCATTTTCGATGATACTTTCCAATTTTTGTTCGTTTACGAATATTTCCACGGTGATTCCTCCGTTTATATTATAATTCCTTTATTTGTCATCCCCGCCCTGTCCCCTACTTAGATTATTATTCAGATAGGAACCGACGGCCTTATTTCTACCCACACCTTGTTCCATATATAGGAACTTCTCTTTGAGTTTTTTTTCATAACTCATGAGGTGAGATTCGAAATTTTTAATCTTCTTATTATTATCGGAGACTTGTTCTTCCAATAACTTAATCTTGCTTGTTACTAGTCCACCCGCGAACTGAGTATAAGGTTTCAAATGTTCAACCAGGTTTACGCCTACTCCGGTATCCATTCTGGCGTCAGAATTCGTATCCTGGGCGAATAAATGACGAACTGCATCTGGATTTTCCGCAAGTTTCGCAGCCAATTTTGCTTCATCCAAAGCCAGAAGACCTTCTTGGATATCGGCCCATTTACTTCCGACTTCTCCTGTCGAAATTCCGACATCTGAAAGTGTTCTGATCTCTGAATTCGGATAAGCAGGAAAAGAAGAAGTTGTCACTGTTTTCATACCAGCAACTAAACGAATGACAGAGTTTTCTCCGGCAAGGATGCCTGTTTTAGTTTTTCCTTCCCAGAAAGATCTTGCAATATCCGGATCTTCCAGTTTGGAATCGCTGATCCCGCCTTCTCTATTGACTGCAGTGGCGTCTTTAGAGTATTTTAGAACATTATTATATGCTTCTATAAATTCTTTGATCATTCGGATCCCTTTTGCGGAATCCACTTTGATATCTACGACGGCAGGTCCACCCTCGCTCTTTTTGTTCAGGTTCAGAAGTACCCCGTCTAAAACGTCTGTAAGGCCTTCGTTTTTTGGTCGAGTGATCTCTATTCCATCCACGGTAAACGAAGCATCTTTGGCTTCTACAATGGTCTTTGCGGGTTTTGCGCCATTAAACTCCGCAGGAAGAACAAATCTAAAATTGGAGAATTCCTTCTCCTTCCCCGTTTGATTAATTACGATTACCTTATGGATCTTTTTAGCGTCCATATTGGATTTGAAAGTAACTCGGACTTTTCCTTCTTTATGGTAAGCCTGTTCTAAAAATACTTTGTCTTGCTCGTCCTGATCATAGATCACGCCTAAGGAAATTGTTTCCCCTTCTTCCAAAGGTTCGGAAAGAGTAGCTTCAATTCTTGCTCCCTTCTTTCCTTCTTTGGCGTCCATATGGAATTGGAAAGCTTGTTTAGAACCTAATTTGATCTTAGAAGGTTCTTTTTTCTCCGGATCTGCAGCGATAAATGTAGGTTTTGCAGTTGCTGCCATACCGTATTTATCAGGCTGAAAAGGATTCGTTTGACTTGCTTCCCAAGGAAGATAAAAAGACTGAGGCGGATCCTGAGGCAGCATTCCTCCCACAAGAGAAGCCGCCTTAAGTACTCCGTTCGGATCATCAAACTTCAATTGATTGTCTTTACCGGACTGAGAGGCGGCCAATGTAAGAACCGTCTTATCCTGGTCCACTTTTACAAGCGTAGGTTGCACGATCCCTGCAGCGGCAGTGCGAATGGTAAGATATAGATCTCGAATCGTCCCGCCTTGGAACTCAATCTCCTTCTCTATCTCTCCGGAAAGAATTTTGAAAGTTCCAGCGGGTATCTTTCTCTCTGAATCGATAGGATCACCTGAGATCTGATGAAATGTAGCAAGTTCTTTCACTTCTATCTTACGTTTTCCGCTGCTTGCAGAACGTGCAGCATCTCCGGTGATCACACCTTCCGGATCGGAAACGATCGACTTAGTCGCAAAAGGCGCCGTGAAAGAAATAATTTCTCTAGTTTTGTTTTGGAGGTCTGTAGTAAGAGTTTTAAGATCGGACCATGCCTTGACCTGAGCCTGATTAAAACCGTTTTGTTTTTCCAAACGGCGAATCGGCTTTGCTTCCAGCTCTACCAGTTTTTTTACGATTTGGTTCGTATCCTGGCCGGAACTCAGTCCCGGAATAGAGAATGCGGGCATAGTCCCCTCCTTCTAATTCCATCGACCGATTTCCTAAAAGTATAAGGCCAAAAATGGTTTTTTTGGGTAGCTAAACTGCCTGTCTAGCCGAAATTTTAACCCTAAGCTTCGCTCTTAAACCTTCCATATAACCCAAACTATCCAGATTATACTCTTCCACATGAGAAAGTCTTTCCGCCCTAAGCTCTTCCGGAATACGAAGAGTAGAACGATAAAATAATAAACCGGAAAGAAGTCTGGCACTTGCCCATACGATCTCATCTGCAGTCTCTTCTCTTTCCTCGGAAGTTGAAAGTTCTTTATACAACACAACCGCTTCTTGGAAACCGTCCCAAACATCGGAAAGAACTTTGGTCTCTTCGGTTGGAAAATGGGACCATTCATTATCTATATATTCTCTTAAGAAACCGTGACCGGTCATCCCGGTAACTACCCCACCGATACTCGCATTAACTTGGATTTGAGAAGTACCGTCATAGATAGTTGTGATCCTTGAGTCTCTATAAATTCTGGAAACATCATAATCTTCCGTAAAGCCTGCTCCTCCATGAAGTTGAACTGCATCACCTGCGATCTTTACACAAGACTCTGAACAGTAAAACTTGGAGATAGGCGTAAGTATTCCGGCTAATTTTTCCCAATATTTTAAGACCACATCCGATTTCAGATCCCTTTCCGTGGCGCCTTTTTCTTTCAGGTGATCTCCTCTAAAATAATACAGATCCATGGCTCTCGCGCCTTCCAACATCAAACAACGCATTGCCATGGTTTCTCTTTCCATTCTACGAAGAATTTTGCGAACTGCAGGAATGGTTCCGATCGGTTTTCCGAATTGGATCCTTTCAGAAGTATATTTTTTAGTTTCGGCTAAGGCTGCTTGTGCAATCCCAACTCCTTGTTGGGAAATTCCCATACGAGCGCCATTCAACATTCCCATTGTATGTTTGATAAGTCCGTGGCCTTCTTCTCCGATCAATATCCCAGGAGTGTTTTCTAAAACTATCTCGCAAGTAGGAGAACAATGTAGTCCCATCTTCTTCTCGATTCCTGCAACTTGTACGTCTTTGGATTGGACCAAGAAGAAGGACAGACCTCTTGCTCCACTTCCGGGATTTCCTGTTCGAGCGAGTAACAAAAGAATCGCAGGAATTTCTCCAGTGCCACAACCTTGTGTGATAAATCTTTTGGTTCCGTTTAATAGATAAATATTTCCTTCTTTATGAATTGCCTTAGTACGAAGTCCTGGCAGATCGGAACCATGATCTGGCTCTGTAAGCCCCATGGCACATGCGAATTCTCCCGCTGCCAAACGAGGTAACCATTCTTCTTTTAATTCCTCGCTTCCGTTCTTCTCTACTATTTCGGCTAAGTTCACACAACCTATGGAGATACAAACGGATGCATCTACCCTATATAAGATTTCGCTAAAGAATGCACGGACAGTCCAAGGAATTCCCAAACCGCCGTATTTTCTGGAAAAACCTGTGGGTTGTAATCCCGCATCTCTAGCTTTTCGAACGATCTCCAATAGTTTTTCCGGGAATGCCACTTTTCCATTCTCGAATTTAACACCGACCTTATCCAATTCGGCCACATAGGGAGCGATTTCTTTGCCCGCAAATTCTCCGACCGAGTCCAGTAACGTTTTATAATATTCTAATGCTTCGTCATAAGAAGAAGGTGCAGTAGCAAATCTTTCGTCTCCGGCCTTATATTTTGCGGCGTCGACAAATCCTCCTTCGTAGGAATCCACGATTTCCTTCCAATTGATTATATGATCGAAATGTAACCTCAAGTCGGATACATCGTTAAAGTAGTTATTTTGAAGCATGATCAGAAGATTCCTTTAAGAGATAATAAAGTATCTTCTCCGAAAGAGAAAGGTCAATTCGTTTTCAAGATATAGATATCCGAACGAACCGGTGTTAGTTTGAAGGGCAAAATATCAGGGATAAAAATGTTTCCCGAGATGATTTTCGTAACGTTCGCTCTAATTCAAATTACAACAAACTCGAACTGCTTCCATTAGTTTATTCACATCCCAAGGTTTGGGAATCACAGTATATGTCCCTGCTTCTTTTTTGACCCTATCCACTGCGGCAGCGTCCACATGCCCAGTAATCAAAATAGATCGAATTTGAGGATACTTCTGATGGACCAAAATTAAAAACTCGTCTCCCTTAATCCCTGGCATCAACCAATCGGAAAGAATCAGGATCACATTCACACCGGCGCTTACCAGATCATCTATAACTTCCATAGCTTCTTCTGCGTTTAAAGCTGTTTCATATTGGAATAAATTTCCGAGTTGTTTTTTTAATTCCTTTTGCAAGGTAATTAAGATGATCGCCTCGTCATCCACGCATAGGATCGCATTCTGTGATGTTTCAGTTCCCAATAGATTCCTCTTTTTTGCGATTCGCAGGTTTCAGCCAAACTTCGAACCTAGTGTGTCCAGGCTCGCTTTCAAACTCTATTTTCCCGCCCATCTTCTCTACGATCTTTTTGCAGATATCCAAACCAAGGCCGATACCTTCTCCCGGATTTTTAGTAGTGAAGAATGGATCGAAAATTTTGTCCTGGATTTCTTTCGGAATCCCGGAGCCGGAATCAGCAAACGAGACTATAATCCAAGATTCTCTTTTCTCGATCGAAATTTCGATTTTACCTTTATAGTTCATGGCCTGCAATCCATTATTTAATAGATTGATCCATACTTGATTCAGCTTATCCGGATCTCCCAAACAAAGTTCGTCTGTCCGATAATGTTTAATTACTTCGACGCCATACTTGATCTTATTATGATATAGGGCAATAATGGTTTCAAGTTCCACTTCGATATCTACCGGGACAAGCTCCTCATCTCCGTTATGCGTTCCTGGGTTTAGATAATTTTTGAGGGCATCCACTACGTAAGACGCCTTTCCGGTGGCAATTGAAATCACATTACTGAATCTCACAACGGATGCGATAGACGAAACTGCCTCTAGGATTTTCAAGGAATTTTCGGTCTTCAGAAGATCTGGTAGTTTTTCTCCTAATCTATGAACCCCCAATTCCAGGATCATGTTTACCGCATTCTCCGGGTCCGGAACGGAGGCCTCTTTGAATACTCGAACGAGCTCTCTTCTCAAGGAACGATTCGGTAAGATCTCCGCTTGGGAAATTTCCTTCAAACTTTCATCTAGCAAAAATTTGAAATGTTCCACTTCAGTTTTGTTTAAAGTAAGAAGAAGGTCGGGTATATCTCTGATCTCTTCGTATAAAATATCCAAAATTGCTCGATTCGAAGAAACGATCGCACCCAAAGGTGTATTCAATTCGTGGGTCATACCCGCAGCAAGTTGTCCCAGGGCAGCCAATTTTTCGGAAAGAAGAAGTTGGCTTTGTGTTTCTTTCAATTCCTCGGATATCTTTTTTTGATAATCCAAAGATTCTTTTAGATTTTCATTCGTTCTTTTTAATTCTTGTGTTCTCTGATCAATCTTACGTTCCAGGTTAGCATTCAGATCCAAGATAGTTTCTTCTGCTTCTTTACTCTTAGTGATATCATTGGAGATACCGAAAATCTGAGTTGGAATTCCTTCCGAATCTCTCTTATAGATCAATTCTCTAGAAACGAACCAACGCCATTTTTGGTCCTTATGATGCATCCTATATTGGTGTTCTATTACATCCCTATCTAAAGCATTTAAATATTTCGGAATAATATTAGTTAAGTATACCTGGAAATCGTCGGGATGCATAAGCGATTTAAGAAGAGAATTTCCCATTTCCTGGATCTCTTCCACGGAATATCCTAATAATCTTTCCACACCGATATTACTATATACGTTCTTCTTGTCTTTTATATCGTAGATATATAATATATCCGGACTGATATCCAAAATAGATTCTATAAATCTATTCCTTTCCAAAAACTTCTCTTCGAAATTTTTTCGTTCGGTAATATCAACCATCACTCCACGAAGCCATTTTTCTTTGTTTCCTTCGGCGATTACCTTCACCATGTCTCGGAGCCAAACAACTGTTCCGTCTTTTTTCAAGAATCTATATTCGAAATCGTGAGCTTCTAACCTGCCCGTACATGCAACGCAATAATTTACCGCGTAGTTCCTATCTTCCGGATGTATATGGTCTGCCCAGAAACCTGGAGTTTTCCATTCTTCCACGGCATACCCTAGTAGATCCACAGCCTGCTTGCTCACAAATGTGAAATTAAACGTGATCGCATCCGCTTCCCAAACAACACCAGGCGTTGTATCAACAAGATCTTTGTATTGTTCCTCGCTGGATTTTGTCCTGCGGAATGCTTCCTGAAGTTGTTCGGCCATATGGTTGAAAGAAAACGCAAGTGTCCCTATCTCTTCCAATTTACTGAAAGGTACCCTTTGGGAGAAGTCCCCGGCAGCCAATGCCCTGCTCGCTTGAGAAATATTACGGATTGGTGATGTAACAATTCCGGCCAAAAATGCTGCGATCAAAAGAGAAAGTGTCAAGGCAACTGCAAATACTTTTGCAGACTCACTATTTCCGATCTGCACACCTTCTAAATAATAAGAAGAGGGCATTGCCGTAATTACGACCCAATCATATTTTCCTGCATTATCCCTATACGGAGTCACTTGAGTAAGCCAGGTTTCTCTGGAAACGGGTTTTGCAGTTACAATATCGAATCTAAATTGAAATGCAAGTTTGACAGAATATAGATCTCCATAATCTTTCAGTACGGAAAGAATAGAGTTTTGTATTACAGGATCTTCACTCTCCGAAGCTACTCCTAAATTATTAAATCGAAGGTCAGAAGAAGCGATGATTTTAGTTTCTCTATCGACGATAAATGCTCTTCCATGTTTAGCTATATTCGTATTTTTTAATAAAAGAGAAATTTCTTCCGGTTTTTTCTGAGCGGAATGTGCTAAATAATCATCCAATCGAAGATTAATATTCTCGGAGATCTCCTGGTGTAATCTAGAAGCAAGTTTTCCGGATGCGGCTTCGGAACTTCTCAAAGTTAGATAAGCTGTGGCAGCCACCATGATCAGAACCAAAAGAATGAACGGGGTGACTAAAAACATTCGGATAGGAAGTCCTTGAACTAAAGGAGTTCCGTCTTTTCCTAATTTTTCCTCCTGCCAGTACCATTCTTTATAACTTAAGACCAGTTCTCTGGTATGACCCGGAATTTCCGTCCAAAACAATCCATATTTTCTAGCAAGGGGTAATGCGACCAACATCGCAAAAGGAGCCACGACCCAAGTAACTCCAGTAGTAAAGAACAACGCGGGGGTGATATTTCGGTAGGAGATCTCACGGGTGAATTGTTCCGAGCAGATATATCCCCAAAGCTGAGGCTCTATGCTCATAAATATAATTACAAAAATCGAATATAATCCCCATGTTTTCAATTTTTTGAAATCAGGATCTCTTCCGATCAACTGATAAGCCACCCAAAAGCAGGAAGGGTTGATAAAATATCCTAAAAGCCAATCGAATAGAAAATTAGGGGGAACTCCTTCTATCAGATCCGAAAGTCCGTAAGCAAAAGGTACCGCGAGAAGTGCAGGATAACCGAACAAAAGAATACAAAGAAATACCGTTAGATCCTTTAGGGATTCGAATGTTTGGGCGCCAGGAACTAAAACGATAAAAGAACCAATGTAACCGGTGATAAATATAAAAACGAAAGTGAATGGAATGCTTAAAAAAGCCTGGGTATCCCAACTTTGTTTTTGGCGACCGAAGCCGAATTTGCCGCCGGGATTAAAAGTAAAACCTCCGTAGGCGCAGATCATTAAAAAGATCCCGACTATATAGCCGAACCTTCCCCAAATGTCTAAAAAGGACAAGGGGAGAGAGGCGAATAATTCTTCAAACCAGTAAACGATCGAATTCACGGAAGGTTTTCCTACAAAATCCTCCTCCTAATGGAGGAATTTTGGAGTGCCGGAAAATTTCACATCTTACCTAAAGAAAGTCAATCCGGTTTAAAAAAAATTGGGCAATTTACAGGCTTATCAAGAATGCAAAAATCCTGCTTAAGGGATAAAATTAAGTTCTCTTAAGAATGTGCATGATTATGAAGATGATTCTCGCAATATTCCTTATCTTCACAATTTATACAATAACGAAATTCCAATTGAGGGTCCGTAGCCTCAGTTGCTCCACAAACATAACATTTATGAATTGTCAATACTTCGGATTGTTTGGCCTTCCAAGTAGAAGTTTTGTGCTCCCGGATCTTCGAGCCTAAGATATCCCTGCCAAAAAATAAAACTAAGCTGGAAAATCCGAAAAATAATCCTGCCCAAGGTAGGCTTGAATTGAACATCCTCACCTCGTCCCCTCTTTCCCAGAAAAGATAAACAAATAAAGCGATCCCTATCCATTTCATCCGGATTGGAATGATAAAAAATTCCAAATTGGGCATCCTGATTGCAAGAGCCAATAAAAGACAATCATAGATCATCTTAGTTTCCACAAACAATGGATAATATAAGGAAAGAACACCACCAATCGTAATAAGGAACATTAAGGAAAAGAAAAATAGGTTAAATCGGAGAGAACCCATGTCCTCTTCTAAAATTTTCCCCACTGAAAAAACAAGATAAGTATAGAAAATCAAAAAAATCCAAGGCATATAAGTTCCAGCTTGGATCTCGGTGGGAGAAAGTAGATGAAAAACAAATAGCCCTGCGTTCCACCATCTTCCCCCGTCAAGCATGTCCGGGGTCAACACACCGATCTTAGGATCAATTAATAAGGAGAATAAACTCACAAAAAACGTAATTGCGGCGAAATATCCGGCAGCGTTCTGGAATGATATAATATCTATAAATTGGTTTCTTAATCTTCTCAATGGAATTCCTTGGCAGGAGAATATTCAAAAAGTATAAAATTATTTGACGTTGATAAATTCTAAAAATCCGCCAAACACGTATCCGTCTTTTTTCTTCCACTTTACTTTAACCCAACGACCATGTTTACCGTCCTGGATTTCCACTTCTCCAGTCTCGCCAAAGGTTTCGACAACGTCTCCGTCAGGCACCAGATCTATCTTTTTGGCTTCTATATTAGGAGCGATCCTCAAACGAAGACCTCCTCCTGCATGGACCTTCATAACTTTTTCAATCTTACGAGGTTCTACTTTTTCTGCAGAAGCGCAGTTCCAAACCAAAAGGGAGATAAAAGTTAAAAAAATTGTAAGGATCTGTTTCATTCTTTTTCCTGAATATATTATCTTGATTTCGGGTAGAAAGGATTCCAAGGAATATCTGTCACCCCGTAATCCAATCCACTTTGTAATAATGCTGTAGAGATTTGGCTGCGATGATGTGTCTGATGATTGAAAAAATGAGTGATCAGAAGCCAGATCGGCAATGTGATCTCCTTTTTGTACATGTAACTGTAAAATTTCAGATCTTGTGTTAGCCACTCTGAGGTAATGGTTTTTACCCATTCCGAAATCGTCGAATCTAATTCGGTTCTGAGTTTTTTGAGTTCGGTCAGATTCGAAAATTGCATCTCTTGAAAATCCAGTTTTTGGATGGGCCTAGAATGGAATCTATCCAACCAAGAGAGGTCCATCATAACTATATGATTCCAGGTTTTTGCCATAGAACCGAAGAATAACTTTTTGTCTTCTTCCAGCTCGCCAGGTTTTAACTTTTCAGAAACGATTAATAAGGATTCGTTTTGCCAACGATTGTATTCTGCCAAAGCGACACAGTATTCCGGATCTATCATGCTGAAATTTTGAGCAATGATCCAAATCGGTCAATACATATTAAAATTTGAAGACATTCAATACTGCTTTGAAAGAAAAAGGAAACCCTTCTTAGGGATTTCCGGTCCAATTTTAAATGTTTGCCCGAGCTTTCATTGGATTAATCGTATTCTGTTTTTCGTTCGCTATTTCTGCTAACGGAACAGTTTTATCTTTTGCCGGAACAAAACATTCAAAACAAAATTTCCAATTTGAACTTTCTCATTCGGCTCTTTCCGTCTTAGTCGCTTTGGAAAAAGAATCCGAAAGAGTAGAAACCGAAGCAGTTTCGACCTACTGGAAAAGTTTAGGCCTATTCTCTTTTTCTGAATCCGTACTTTCTACTTTTGATTCCGAGGCTCCCTTACATATTTCCGCCTTCGATTCGAATCTGTATACGATCCGACTCATCATTTAGAAAATTCTCCACATATATCTAATTTTTATAATATAGGAGAATTTTATGCGCAACGTATTCGCATACATAGCCGCGGCATCCGTGGTTTCGGTTTCTGCACCAGTAGCTGTAGAATCTTCAGAGTTGAAATTATTCCAAAGACTTGCGGTATTTCACGATCAATTACTGTCTAGCGACGATAAAAGAACCAATCCTAAAGGACTCTCTGGAATGATCCTAAGAGCAAAAGAAGGTTCAGTAGAAAGAAGGGTAAAATATGCTAAGTCATTGACCTTCGCCGAGTTATTGGAAAAGGCAGGTTCGAGAGAAGAGCAGGAATTTTTATATTCGGAGTTATGTTCTTCTTTAAAAGAAATAGCCCCTAAGTTCCAGTTCTATTCTTTCCTCTGCCCTAAAACCGGAAAAGTTTGGATCTCCAAAACAAAGGAAGTCCAAAATCCTTATCTGGTTGATGAAAGAGAAACAGGAAAACTGATCGGTTAATAGAATGAGAAAGAAGCGGGTTATCTAGGGATCTTCCGCTTCTTTCTGACTTTATCTAAATTCTTATCGATGGTTAGAAGCCCCGCCTTCTTCCTTTCGGCCAACTCTATATAGGCGGAATCGTAAGCAGAAAGACCTTCCTTTTTTCCGATACCTATCAAAACATTTTGGTAACCTACACCTTTTGCAAAATCAGTTTCGATAGGCAAACGAGATATTAGAAATAAACAAGTTTGAAACTCGTCCTCCTTAATCCTTCCCCTTCTAAAAGAAACAAGAAGTATATTCGTAATTTCGGACCACCAGAGAGAAGGTACCATAAAAAGAGAACTCGGGTTTTCTTTTTGGAATTCAACCATAGAGTTCGCAATCTTATCCGAATCCTCATCCGGAAGTAAGATTGCTGCAACTGCGCTCGCGTCTAATACGAGACGACCTGTCAAACTTCTCTACCTTCTTCCTTATATTCTAAAATAGGAACGGGGCCTTTAATCTTATTTCTGAGATCTTTTGCTCTGCTTAAGGTCTCTAAAAATTCCACGTAACTTGTATGTTTTAAAACGGGTAATAATCGGGCCACAGGCTCCCCCCTCAATGTAATTAAATATGTTTCGCCGGCTTGTACTCCTCTTAATAAAGAAGAGAACTTTGTTTTTGCTTCAAATGCGTTGATGGATAATTCTTTTGAGTCCGCGGCTGCCATTCAACCAGTCTAACAAACTAGTTGAACATTGTCAATTCTCGGCCTCGGAAAACTCATTCCGCGTTAATAAATCGCCTGAATTGACGTTCTGAAAAGCAGGCTTGACTATAGGCCCGTCGATTTTAAACCAGAAGAAAGTAGGATAAAATCTGTGGCCCAAAAGATAAAATCGCCCGAAACCCAAACCTTAGGAAGTGGGGGAAATGGAAACAAGGGACCGATCCATATCGGTAATTCCGATATCTTTTTTGATCGGGAACTTTCCTGGGTAGATTTTAACAAACGGGTTTTGGAAGAAGCGAACGATCCTGAAAATCCTCTTCTGGAACGTTTGAAATTTTTATGCATCACCGAGTCGAACTTGGACGAGTTCTATATGGTCCGCGTCGCAGGTTTGAGAAATATATTAGCGGAAGGTAACGACGAAAAAAGTCTGAACGGCCAAAGAGCTTCAGAGATCTTAACGGATTTATCGGATAAGGTAAGAAGTTTTGTAAATGTCCAATACGAAACCCTGAACCAAACTCTGGAACAGATGAAAGAGAATGGCATCCATCTCATCTTAAATCCGGATGAATTAAATAAAAATGAAATAGAAGATATCAAACATTATTATAAAGAAGATGTTTCTCCTATCCTAACTCCCCTTTCCATAGATCCTTCTCACCCATTTCCTCATATACTTAATAAATCCTTAAATTTAGCAATCGTCCTCGCCACGGACGATGAAAAAACAGGGGTCAAAAAAGATTTGTTCGCGGTAGTACAAGTACCTTCCGTATTACCTAGATTCTTACAACTTAAGGGAGAAGGAAAAACCAGAAGATTTTTTCCTCTGGAAGAGATCATCAAATTACATGTGGATGACCTATTCTACGGAATGACTGTAAAAGAAGTCTATCCTTTCCGGATCCTAAGAGACGCAGACATCTCCATAGACGAAGAAGCTTCCGTAAAAGACCTACTTATAACGATGAAAAAAGAGATCCGAAACCGTATCTGGGGAGATGCGGTGAGGATGGACATCTACGAGGGAACTTCTTCTTTCGTAAGGAACACTCTAAAAGATCTCATGGAGCTACAGGACCATGAAATTTTCGACGTATCTTCTATATTAAATATTAGTGATACGATGTATTTTTACGGATTGGAGCATACTTCCAAGTTTAAGTATCCATTCTTCCAACAAAAGACCACTTTAAAGTTCGAGTCTCCAGAGAAAATTTTCGAAGCAATCAAAAAGAAAGACAGATTATTACACCACCCGTATCAATCTTTCGGCGCAATCGAGGATCTACTCAGAATTTCCAGCGAGGACCCGAAAGTTTTAGGAATCAAGATGACCTTGTATCGTACAAGCGGGGATTCTCCTATTATTCAATACTTAGGACAGGCTGCCGAGAATGGGAAACAGGTTACGGTACTTGTGGAGTTAAAGGCAAGATTTGACGAAGAGCGAAACATAAAATGGGCCCAAAAATTGGAAGAGAGAGGGGTTCACGTAGTATATGGAGTAGTAGGACTCAAGATCCACAGTAAGATGCTTCTAATCGTAAGAAGAGAAGAAGAACACTTAGTGCGTTATGTACATCTTGGAACTGGAAATTATAACTCCACAACCAGCAAATATTATACGGATCTAAGCTTCTTTACGGTTAACAAAGAAATCACAGAAGACGTTTCCACAATCTTTAACACGATCACCAGTTATGCAAAGATGCCTTTCTTGAATAAGCTGGCGGCTTCTCCACATAACTTAAAAACCGTATTTTTGGCACTGATAGAAAAAGAGACCGAGAATGCAAAGGCAGGAAAACCGGCACGTATCATTTTCAAAATGAACAGTTTGGTAGATCCTCATATCATATTAGCAATGTATAATGCAAGTCGCGCTGGAGTGATCATAGAGTTGATCATCCGCGGGATCTGCTGTTTAAAACCTGGACTCCCGGGAATTTCAGAAAACATCACAGTAATCTCTATCGTAGGTAGATTTTTAGAACATACACGTATCTATTATTTCCTTTCGGGCGGAGAAGAAAGTATCTTCCTAGCTTCTGCAGATTGTATGCCTAGAAACTTTGAAAGAAGGATCGAGGTCTTATTTCCTATACTGGATGTAAAGAATAAAGATAGGATCAAAAAGATCTTAGACGTTCAGATTAGGGACAACGTAAAAGCCAGATTACTTTCTTCGGAAGGGGTCTATCGCAAAAGAGAAAGAGTAGAAGGCGAAAAGCCTGTGGATAGCCAAATTGAAAGAATGAATTTCGCGGAATAAATATGAGTATCAGCCAAGAAAATAAAAACAAACTCAAATCTCTATTGGGAGAAGAAAGGGTTTTTTTCAAAGATGAAACCCAAATGGATCAGGCCACGTTCCTTTCTTTCGGAACAGACAGAACTAAAGTATATGTTCCCGATTATGAAATTCTAACATTCCCTAAAAACACCCAAGAGGTGTCTGAAGTCGTAAAATTTGCATTCGAGAATGATATCAAGATCGTTCCTTCCGGAGGAAGAACAGGTTACGCAGGTGGAGCAGTAGCTAAATCAGGAGAGATAGTGATCTCTCTCTCCAAGATGGATCAGGTTTTGGATTTCGATCCATTCTTCGGTTCCTTGACCGTTCAAGCAGGAATGATCACCAAAAATCTGCATAAAGAAGCAGAAGAAAGAGGTTTTTATTTCCCTGTGGATTTTGCCGCCACCGGTTCTTCTCATATAGGCGGAAATATTGCGACTAACGCAGGTGGAGTAAGAGTAGTTCATTATGGACTGATCCGCCAATGGGTATTAGGGTTAAAGGTAGTCACAGGAACAGGAGAGATCCTGGAATTTAACGGAGAAATCCTGAAAAATAATACTGGTTACGATCTTAAACATCTGTTCATAGGCTCCGAAGGCACATTAGGGATCATCACCGAATGTACTTTAAAACTCACCAAAAAACCTGCGGACAATCGTATTCTATTCACGGCGGTTCCAGATTTCTCTTCTATATTAGAATTATTTAAAGAAACTCATAATATGCCCCTGCCTATCCTGGCGTTCGAGTTTTTGACTAAATATTGTTTGGACAAAGTGATGGATCATTTACATGTTCCGGATCCTTTTTCGGAAGTCAGTCCATACTATGTTTTAATGGAATTCGAGATCACTGAAGAATCGGATGATGAAAAATTATTCTCCTTCCTAGAAACCATATTGGAGAAGGGTTATGTGTCCGACGGAAGCCTTGCTCAGAATTCCAGACAAGCCGAGACCTTCTGGAAATATAGAGAAGGTATCAGCGAATCTATTTCCATCGATTATACGGTTCATAAAAACGATATCTCTCTACCGCTTCGGAATATGAATCCGTTTTTGGAAGATATGCAGGCTTTACTTTCTTCTAAATACCCTGGCTTTGAGATCGCGCTCTTCGGTCATATTGGCGACGGAAATCTTCACTTAAACATTGTAAAACCTAAGGATCTTTCCGATGCAGAGTTCTTTTCTCAATGTAAAAAAGTGGATCCTTCCATGTTCGAACTATTACAAAAACATCATGGATCCATTAGCGCGGAACATGGGATCGGTCTTTTGAAAAAAGACTTTTTACATTTCTCTCGTTCTTCAGCCGAAATAGAAGTGATGAGAATGATCAAAAAAGCTCTGGACCCTAAAAATCTATTAAATCCGGGGAAAATTCTCCCATAAGATCATGAAAAAGAAACTGTCCGGTTTTTTTAGGTTTCTGACCGTAATTACCTGGATCGTATTTGCGGGCTTAAGTTATATAAGATCCGAACCCGAAGTTTGGATCCCGACTTATCTAACTGTGAGTCTTTTGTATTCCACGGAATGGTATTCTTTCTTTCATGATCCAGGCAGAAGGATTTTAATCGCAGGTTTAGGGAAATCTATCGGAATAGGATATTTTGTTTGGGGATTTTATAATTTTTTAGATAATCCTAAACCTGATCTTGATTCCGAAGTTTTCAAAGACAGCATCGGACTTACATTATCATCTATCTGGCTTTTTTTATTACCTTTTTTCCAAGGGAGAAATCGAACATGAAAATCGCAATTTCCTCCTTTATTGCCACTATAATATTAAAAATCATTTATATCACTGTTCGTTGGACTAAAATCAATATCTCTCCAATAACTGAAAAGTTACTTCTGCAGAAAAGAGGATTTGTTCTCGCACTTTGGCATAATCAAATTCCATTCGTGATCGATTTCACATACAAATTTTATGTAAAACGTTATGGTTTGGAAGTGATTCCTATGGCGTCTCAATCCAAAGACGGGGAATTGGTCACAAGGGTGATCGCTCATTTTGGAATGAAGCCCAAAAGAGGTTCGAGTAAAAGAGGAGGAGCTGCAGCATTAAAGGCATTAGTCCAAGATGCGAGAAAAGGAAGTATCAGCCTCATCACTCCTGACGGCCCTACCGGACCGGTTTATACTCTCAAACCAGGTATCATTCAATTGGCATCCATGACAGGATTTCCAATAGTATCCTACTTCGCTAAATACGATCATTCTAGGATTGTACAAAGCTGGGACAGGACACCTGTTCCAAAACTATTCTCAAAAGCAGAGTTCTATATATCGGAGCCGTTTTACATTCCGAAATTAAATGGGCAAGATGAACTGGAATATTGGAGAACAAAATTCGAAACATTCATGCTCGAGCAAATAGGAATTTCCGAACAAGAAGCAGAAGGTTTAAGGGAAGAAGTACGACTATCAGTGGAAGCAAAAAGAAAGCCGAAGAAAAATTAGAAATTCTTAATCAAGCCACTTTTAGTCTGTAAAAACTCCAGTGAACTATAAAGATCCTGGACATTAATAGATACAAAGCCTTTCCGTTTTGTTTGGACTCAACTGCAGATTCAAAAGCAGAGATCAATTCTCTCAAAATTTCTCGTTCTCCCAAATCTAAGACCAGATCCAGATCGATAGAGGATAAATTTTCGTCCTCTGGAAATTTGAGATCATTGGATTCTAGAAGTATTTCTAAGAGTTTTTCTGCTTCTATGAGGATGGACTCTACGGTTTTATCCGGCTCTTCAGGTCCGTTTAATAAAGAATATATTCCATCGGACAATTCCAAGATCAAACCACCGATTGCGGAATCTTCTCCATTCTCGAATGTATGATTGACTTGATCTAATTTATCTCTCAATAAGGATCTTACTTGAGAGAAGGAGTTTGCGGCGTATTGCATCTCTCCCTCATCCATGGATTCCTCGAAACCTTGTAACCAATCAGGTCCAGTAGGTTCGAAGCCGTCCCAATCCGCCCATAACGACTCGCAAGCCAAAAAGACTTGATCCGTAGTACTTCCAACATGTTTATAAGTGGATACTACTATAGCGAGACGAGCCAGAGCTTCGGACCATTCCGTTTCTCGGATCTCCATCATGTCGTATACCATACACTAGTAACAATTCGATGAAAGCAAGTTTCCTTATTATTTTAAATTAACTAATTTTTTATTCCAGGCTCCTATAAAACTAATCTTTCTGCGTCGCAAAAACTAATGCGTATTGTCACAGTAAAATTAGACACTTTGGATTAGTGAAATTTTAAAACCTAGAATACTTACGAACCAGATCCACTCTAGAATTCACACGTAATTTTTTGAAAATACTTTTGATCTGTATCCGAACAGTACCTTCTTTGGTTCCAAAGTTACGCGCTATGTCCTTGGTTCTATAACCATTAACAATATGATTCAATATTTCTTTTTCTCTAGGAGTTAAAGAATGGGTTTCTTTGGTCGAAGGTTTTCTAAAAAAAGAGATCACCTTGGCGGCAGCACCGGGAGAAAGTATTCCGCCTTCTTTCATTACCATTCTCGCCACTTCTTTTATGTCTTTTAGATCTTTTTTCAAAACAAATCCTACTGCACCGGCTTTCATAGCTTGCATCAAAGCATCATCGGTGTCTAACGTAGATAACATAATATACTTAGGATCGTTATCCAGATCGGATCTTTCTTTTATATAATCGATCCCGGACTTGCCAGGAAGGACGACGTCCATAAATACAAGATCAAATTTATTTTGATGATTTTGTGATAAATCTTCGGTAGAAGAGAATACTTCCACCTTGTCCACTTCTTCCATCACAGATAGAGTGTTTGCACAGTTTTGAGCAAACTCGGAATTGTCTTCAACGATAGCGATCTTTACCTTTTCCATTTTTTATCCGCCAACTGGCTCCTTGTATTATGGTTTTTTGATTCTAATTTCTATATTCGTTTTTCAAAAAACTCGGACGAAGGTAGGAAGATTTTTTTTAATTTTATAAAATGTGATTCGAATCAAGAGCTGATCATTCTATTTCGAAAGAAAATTATCGGAAATTTTTCATGATTTTTTTCCAATTCGAGTGTCTGTCCTTTCCATTTTAAAGATAGAATTTACGAAGAGAGAAATAAGTAAAAAGAGTATTATACTTTAATAATAAATAATTTATTTCCAATCAAATATTTATGTTTGATAGCTGCTCTTCTCTCCCCCATTTTAGGGGGACCCGTTAAATTAAAGCCAAGCGTTGATCTTTTCTGCGACTTCTTTCGGTCTTTCCATGTGAATAGCGTGTTTAGCATTTTGGATCCAAACCAGCTTGCTCTTCTTTAAATAAGAATGTAATTTTTTAACCATAGGAGGATCGGTTATCGGATCTTCCATACCGGAAATGATCAGGGTCTTTTGCGAAACTGCAGAGAGTTTTTTACCTAAGAAAATTTCCTTCTCTCTATCCAGAGTATTCTCAGTTAAGTACTGATGAGCTAAATTATTCCACTGACTGAGCAGAGCTTTTTTAGCGATACCGCCCAATTCCGGAACATTCTCCTGATACAATGCGGTAAGAAGTCTTTCAATTTCTTCGGTTTTGGAAGGAAAAAGTAATTTCCTCATTTCGTCTCTTTGCGGATGCGGAATTCCGCCCGGAGCGAGCAGCACAAGTCTCTGAATCCTTTTTTCTTTTTCAGAATCGCGGATTGCGATCATCATTGCTATTAGAGATCCCATGGAATGCCCTGCGAGAACCACATCGTTTAACGCGAGTTTGCGGATCGAATTGTAAAGAAGGTCCGCAAATATGTCGACCTGGTATAAATATTTCAATTTAGGAAGAGGACTTAACCCAAAACCAGGAATATCCGGGACCAAAAGATTGAAGTCATTTCGTAAAAATGGAGCCAGTCGCCTAAAACCTGTGGCAGAATCCAGAAGTCCGTGGACGAAAAAGAAAGTTTTGTCGGATCCTTTGACAGAAGGCCTCTTCAAGAAGAAAATTTTATGTCCGCCAAGGTCAAGATGAAGACGCTGAAAGCCCAGCTCCTTCTCCATAAACCGAATTTTTTGCCTGGTATAATTTCGTAAAAAAAGTTCGTATACAAAATCCATAGATTGGGTCAATGATTCCCTCTCTAGTCGAATCTAGCAAGGAATCCAAATCAATTTTACGATGCGGAATTCCGATATTATATACAATTCATGAAGAATCGGGAATTAGTTCTACTATTAGAAAAGGCCTTCTTTCCCGCCCAGGAAGGAATTCTAATCTTAGAACCTGGGAGTTATAGTATACTCGGTTCAAATCCAAAGGCATGTTCTATCTTGGGTTATAATCCTGAGGAACTCAAAACACTTGGTCTTAGCAATTTACTGGCTCGTCCGGACAGCATCGGAAATTACGGGAATGGGGCGGAAGAATTAGGCATCTCTCTTCTTTGGAATTTACGAAAAAAGAATGGAACACTTCTACTCGCTGACTTCACGATTAACGCATTCTCCCAAACTCCGAATTCACCTTTAATTTTTCATATCTACCAAAGATCTGAGATCAGAGAAATTGAACTTAGATTATATTATTTACAGAGTATCTTAAGAACTCTCAGACTTTTAAAACTAAATTTAAGATCTCTTCGTTTGAGTTCGGAAAGTACACTCTTCCAAAAGATCTGTGATACTCTAAAAGAAAATCCTCATTATAGTTTGGTCTGGGGTTTTTATAGAAGAGAAGATGGAACGGATCAAATCCTGATCCAATCAGACTTGGATTCTAAATGGAGAAAAAATTTAGAAACCGCTTGGGAAGAAAAAAAAACCCAATCTCCTTTCGAAACTCTTCTAGAAGGAAAGGAACAATTTCATATATACGAATTCGGTTCTAATGTGTATCCGGAATGGGAAGAAGCATTAGTTGCAAAAGATTTCAGAAGGTCTTTAAGTCTAATCATTCGAGAAGAAGGTAAAATAATAGGCGGGATCCAGATCATCTCTCGGGAGAATATGGCATTCGATTCCGGAGAGAATTATCTCTACTTCGAGATAGTGGAGGATCTACTTTCCTCTCTTCAATATCTGAGGATCGAAAAACAAAGAAGAGAGACCGCAAAAATCCTTCAATTCCAAGGTGCACTTTTAAATTCATTAGAAGTTCCTCTTTTATCCACCGATGACGAAGGATTTATCACTTACGTTAATAATAATATCAGTGCTCTATTAGGAATTTCTAAAGAAGAGATCGTAGGAGTTCAAGTCAGAGAACTTCTAAAATTAGAACCTGAAGCTATGGATATGATCCTTTTGGGATCCAGGGCGGAAACAAGGATCACAATCCGTGGCAGACATGAGGTTCCGTTTTTATTAGCTTCTTCTTCCCTGAAAGATGATTATGGGAATAGGATTGGGACAATCCTACTTCTTCTAGATATTTCCGAACAAAAGAAGAATGAAGAGCTAATCCGTGCTTCCGAAATGAAACTCAGGAATTTATTCGCCTCCATGAATAATGGGATCGTAATATTGGATCCTCAGGGAAAAGTCCTAGAAGTAGCGCCGATTCTTAAATTTTTCTTATTCCAATTTTTGAATGTGGATGTGGACGACGAGTTCCCTTCCCTTTTCCCGGAAGATGCCCAAAAAGGGATCTTTGTCAAATTAGAAGAATGTATTCGCACGCAAAGAGCGGCATATTTCGACTTCTCTATGGTATTATTGGGAGAAGAAGAAAATTATTTTTCTATAAAGTTCCTTCCGCTCAAAAAATACCAAGATCTTCCTGTAGCTGCAATGTTGATCTTCTCCGACGTGACCCAGACCAAGATCTTAGACAGACAGTTGTATGAAACGGCAAAATTCGCATCAATCGGGGAGATCGCAGCGGGTATCGCTCACGAGGTGAATAATCCTCTTCAATCTAGTCTATTATATCTAGAAGATCTTTTGGAACATGAGGATCCGGATCCTATCGAAAGAAAAAAAGTGTATAAGAGGGTAGAAGGTGCGGCCTTACGTATCAGAGATCTGATCAAAGGCCTCTTAGATCTGGGAAGAAGAGCCCCGAGAAAAAAAGAATTAGTTTCTCCTTATTTTATTCTTTTAAGAGCTTGTGAACTCATCGAGGTGAGTTGTAAAAAGAATGGAATCGAATTGAAACGGGTTACTAACCCGGAACTTCCACAGATCCATGTCGCTTGGCAGGAAATCGAACAAGTACTGATCAATTGTCTAGTGAACGCAGTTAACGCGATTTCAGAAATGGAACATAAACCGGTAATTCCGCTGATACAAGTTTCCGCACGAAAAGAATTATATTTGAACGGAGAGATGGTGAGTTTTACCATTCAAGATAACGGTCCCGGAATGAACGCTGAAGTCGCAGAAAAGGCTTTTTTGCCTCTGTACACGACTCGGCGAACTAAACAGGGAACGGGACTCGGATTGACAATCTCTCAACGGATCATCACCGATCACGGCGGGACCATTCACTTAGAATCCAATCCGGGACAAGGTACTAAGGTCACTGTCCGAGTGCCTGTAGGAAAGGTATGATGAACTTATTCTTTAAAAATATATGACAAGGGAAAAAAATCCCAACGTCCTGATCATTGACGACGAAGCGGAAATCAGAACCGCTTTAGAACGTGTAATCTCAAGAGAAGGTTATCACGTATTTCTTGCAGAAGATTTTGAATCCGCAATGAAGATCGTAAGAGATTATGCGGTAGATATCGTAATTTCGGATATTCTCATGGGCGGCAAAGACGGAATAGAAGTCGCTAGAGAAATCAAAAAATATAATTCTAATATCCCTGTGATTCTGATCACAGGCAATCCCCAACTTCATACCGCGGAAGAAGCTCTTAGAAACAGAGTGTTCGACTATATTTCTAAACCAGTCAGTAGACAAAACATCTTGGCTGCACTAGAAAATGCTCGTAAAGAAAAAGAAGACAGAGATAGAAAATCCAAAAAGATCATAAGAGCAGTTAGGGAAAAATCCCATCTGGCACAACAATCCAAAGATTTGGATTATCGTAATAGTTTAATTTTAGAAACTACCGGAGACTGTGTGATCACTCTGGACGAGGATCTTCTTATCCGAGCGGCAAACGAAGCTACGATCAGAAATTTCGGATACGAAGAGAATGAAATTGTAGGACAAAAGATCACTCTTCTTATTTCCGATGAAAATACGGAAGCCTATCTGGAAAGGATCGCTCATCTGATGAGCCGTAAATCCGATCATAATATCGCCAGATTACATAACGCGGAGCTGGTGAGTAGAGACGGCGGAAAATTCAATTTTGATATCTCAGTATGTAGATATGAATTGAACGGAAAAACATATTATACCGGGATCGCAAGAGATATCACGCAAAAGAATATCATCTCCGAAAAACTGATCGATGCAGAAAGAAGAGCGTTCCTAACCACAATTGCATCCAGCATTGGTCATGAGATCAATAACGCACTTACGGCTATCCAAGGTTTTATAGAAGTAGCAAGACTTCCCGATGCGGATGAGCCTATTAAAGATAAGGCAATTTTGGTTACTTGGAACCAGATCACAAAATTAAAAAACCTGACTTTCAACCTGCTTCAGTTAGGAAAACCCGGAGATTCAGGCAGAGACAAAGAAACCTTAGATCTAAACGAAGTAGTAGAATCCGTCATAGAAGTTTTTAGAAAGACCACTCGTTTAAAATATTGCGAGATTGTATTTAATAGGAGTCCGGACAAAACATCTGTGTATTCTAATGCGGATCAATTGAGCCTATTATTTTCTAATATCTTTTTAAATTCCGCGGATGCGACAGATAACAAAGGAAGGATAGAAATCTCCGTGGGAGAAAAAAGTCATCATCCTATGGTAAAGATCCGAGATAATGGGGTCGGGATGAGCAAAGATATTTTAAACAAGATCTTCCAACCTTACTTCACTACAAAAAAAACCGGCCAAGGTACTGGTCTAGGAATGTTTGTGGCAAAGGAGATCGCTGACGTATTCGGGATCAGAATAGAAATCGATTCAGAGCCGGAAAAAGGCACCGAATTCCGCTTGGTCTTTCCGGACAAATTGTAGAACTAGCCATACGCGGCTATGAACGAAGTTTTAAGTGAGATAGATTTTCGCTTCCTCTCAATCGATGGAAAGTTTCCAGAAAAAATAGACTTACTCAATCCAGAAGCTTCCGCACGTAGATATTATCGTGCAAAGTATCCTGACGGAACAACAAAGATCCTGTGTAAGGACCAAGTCTTTCAACATGACTTTCAAGAGGTGGGCCATTTTTTAGAACACCATAACTTCAAAGTCCCTAAAATATACAAGACTGATGTGTTCAATAAACTAATGCTCCTTTCCGACGAAGGAGATTCCGATCTAAGTTCCGTCCAAGATGATGCGGAATATAGAAATCTTTTAGTAAAATCTTTGGAATTGCTTGTCTCTCTCCAAAAAACCAGACCTGAACCTCCCGTCTCCACTCGTGAATTTGATTACGAAAAATTGAATTTCGAAAATAAGTTTACGTTTTCTTCATATACAAATTTCGCTGAGATGTTTAATCTTAAGACCAAACTCAGACCGGAAGTGGTTTTTTTTCTGGAAGAATCTTCGGGGTTTTTAGCAGAATATAAAGACAAAGTATTCTGTCATCGGGACTTTCATGCTCGGAACATTATGCTCTCCCCTTCCGGGGAATTGACATTGATTGATTTCCAGGATGCAAGAATGGGAACTCCATTTTACGATCTTTCCAGTCTATTGTACGATGCTTATAGACCGATCCCATTCGCTATGAGGCAGGGACTTTTTCTACTCTTTCTAAAACTCAGCAATAATAGATTTTCCAAACCTAAAGAATGTTATTATTTGCAATGTTTGCAAAGATCCTACAAAGCACTCGGATCTTATTTTATGTTGGTAGCGGAGAAAAAACAGGACAAGTACAGACAAAGTGTTCTTAACTGTTTAGACAACCTATTAGAAATAGTGCAAGTGGGACTTTTTCCTGATCAACTGTTTTTATTCTTTCATCTATTAAAAAAAGAATTAGCCGGCAATAATCTATTCTTGGAAAAACTTTAGAATGAAGGCATTTTTTCCATGTGCGGGTTTCGGAACGAGAATGGGAGAATGGACCAAAGATTCTCCCAAACCTATTTTAAAAATAAATAATATACCTCTCATATACTATTCCTTATTTCATGCCAAGTCCTGGGGGATAAACGACGGAATCCTTAACCTACACTATCTCGGCGAAAAAATACAAGAAGAGTTAAGAGGTTTTAATGATTTCCAACTGCATTTCTCTTCAGAAACGCCTGAAATTTTGGGGACCGGAGGGGGAATCCGAACAGGAATCGAAAGATTTTGGGATTTGCAGGATCATTTTTTAGTCTTAAATCCCGATTTTATTCTCTTTCCGGAATCTGGATTTAATCCTTGGCCGGATCCGGAAGAACAAAAAAAATTCGATTGTATATTATATTTAGCTAAAATTCCCGAAAATGCAAACTATACAGGATTAAGCCTAAAGGACAATTTGGTCCAATTCGAAGCGGGAGGTTATTTTTATTTGGGGCTTTCCTGGATGAAAGCGGAATGCCTCTCCGATCTGGAACCGGACAGACCTTATGACCTCGCAAATACGTTCCGTAAACTTTCCGCTCAAAACAAACTAGGTGGAAAAATTTTCCCAGGAACATTTTTGGATTTGGGCGAAAAGCAGTTTTACGAGAAGTATAAGGATACTGATTTTTCGGATCGGCTTATGGAAGATTGGATAGAATTTAGAAATAGAATTCTTTCTTAAACTTTTTCTAAACCCCAGGTCAATACTTCTATTTTTTTAGAAAAATGATATATTGGCTTTATATCGGGAAGTCGTATCCCATCCAGATCAGCCATTGTATTCCGTATAATATTTGCATCCGCTTTTTGTAAAGGCCAAGGCTCATGCAAAATTTCGCATCTATATAAAGAATTTTTATTATTAGCATACAAACAATATCTTTCAGTTAACCAATAATCCAGACTTCCCTTCTTAGCCTGAAAGACATCCGAAGTCGGTCCATATTCTGCCTGAAAACAAAATCTACCATTAGAAGAAGTCCTTTGGGACTGATACGAAATCCTATTTTCCTTTTCGGTAACTTCGAAATTCGCCAAATAATAAGGAAGATGATAGAAGGTCCTTGCAACTTTTACTGCTAACCAACTCTCTGCATCCAAACTGAAAAAATATACTCCGGGTTTTCCATCTAAAGTAACGTATACTCTAACATTGATTTCTGGAAAACGGGAAGCGATTGGCATGACAGGCAATCCTCTCATTCGGATCCCACTCATATGAAATGGAACTACTCCAATCCAAGTTTGCTTTTCGAAAGTATCGATTTCCAAACGTTTAGGAATAAAAGGACGGATCATAGAAATTGGCAAAGGCCAATGAATGAATAATAGATCATGCCAGATCTGTTTCATTCTCCAGTTTTTCTTCGGAACTGGCCAAGGTCTATGTTCAGAGCTAATTATCATTTCTTAAATTCTATAGAACTCATGAATTCAGCCTATTCATTATTTTCGCACGGAGAGCACAAAGCACACAGAGTTTTTGGTACGTTATTAATCCTCTGTGATCTCAGTGCCCTCTGTGCGAACTTAACCTTTGCGTCTTCGCGGCGACAATAGGAGTGAGCCGCTTTGGGTACTCGTTCAGTATGATCGAAAGCATTTTTTAAAAACGGCCCCCACCCTGCATTGGGATTGGGGGGAGTGGCTTGTGGGAGAGCTCATTCCCCGTATCACAAAATCCTTTCTCCGTCAACGAAATCCTTCTTCCTAAATCCATGTAGGAATTCCTACAATTATCCCGCCCTCCAGCGCCTTGACCTTATCTCAGAAAGAACTTAAGAACAAACGAAAAACATAGAACTACTAATAGCGACAGGGATCGGAGCGGAAATCCGGCGATGCACCATAATAAATTTTTTAATTTAAAACTTTTTTGCTTATAATGG